>JANWJJ010000018.1 GCA_025451955.1 Rudaea sp.
CGCCGTTGGCCAATTCATCCAGCGACGATACGGCAAGCTTGTGGCGCAACAAGGATTTCGGCGTCAGCACGATCAGCGGCTTGCGGCAGTCGCGCAACATCTGCCGGCGCAGCATGTGGAACATTTGCGCGGGCGTGGTCGGCACACAGACCTGCATATTGTGCAGGGCGCACAGTTGCAGGTAACGTTCCAGACGCGCGGAGGAATGTTCCGGTCCCTGGCCTTCGTAGCCATGCGGCAGGAACAGGGCCAGCCCGCACAGGCGTTCCCATTTCGCTTCACCGGAGCTGATGAACTGGTCGATGACGACCTGCGCGCCATTGGCGAAGTCGCCGAACTGGCCTTCCCAGATCGTCAACGTATGCGGATCGGCGGTGGAATAACCGTACTCGAACGCCATCACCGCTTCTTCGGACAGCAGCGAATCGATCACGGCCACATTTATATCTTTGTGTATTGTGGATAAAGGTACAAAGGTGTGTCCGGTTTTCTGGTCGTGCAGCACGGCGTGACGATGGAAGAAGGTGCCGCGTCCGGAATCCTGACCGACCAGACGCAGGTCGAATCCTTGATCGACCAGGGTCGCATAGGCCAGATTCTCGGCGAAACCCCAGTCCATCGGCTGCGTGCCTGCGGCCATCTTGTGGCGATCGTCGTAGATTTTCGCCACGCGCGGATGCAGGGCGATGTCCGCCGGCGTGTCCAGAATCTTGTGGTTGAGTTCCGCGAGCTTGTCTTTTGCTACCGCGGTCTTTACGACTTGATCAAGTTTACCGGCCAAGTGCCTGGTCCAGTCCACCGCGAACGCATCCTTGAACGCAGGATCGAGATTCGCCACCGGCTGGCCGGCTTCGAGCTTGTTGCGATAGGCATCGACCAACACTTGGGCATCGACGTCGGCGATCACGCCGTCACCCGCCAGGCGTTTGGCGTACAGCTCGCGTGCGGTCGGGCGCGCGCGGATGATCTGGTACATCAGCGGTTGCGTCGCCGCGGGTTCGTCGGCTTCGTTGTGACCGTGACGGCGATAGCAGACCAGATCGATGACCACATCGCGCTTGAACTTCAAGCGGAAATCGAACGCCAACCGTGCACAGAAAATCACCGCTTCCGGGTCATCGCCATTCACATGCAGCACCGGCGCGTTGACCATCTTGGCGACATCGGTGCAGTACAGGGTCGAGCGCGCGTCGTGCGGATTGGAAATGGTGAAGCCGATCTGGTTGTTGATGACGATATGGATCGAGCCGCCGACGCCAAAACCGCGCGCCTGCGACATGTTGAGCAACTCCATGTTGACGCCCTGACCGGCCAGGGCGGCGTCGCCATGAATCAGCACCGGCAGCACTTGTTCCTGGGCTTCGTCCTTGCGTCGGGTCTGGCGTGCGCGCACGGAACCGGCCACGACCGGGTTGACGATTTCCAGATGCGACGGATTGAAGGCGAGGGCAAGATGCACGGTATGTTTGGACGTCTTTACGTCCGCGCTGAAACCCATGTGATATTTCACGTCGCCGGAATGCGCCGGGTCGTCGGTGTGCTCGAACTTGCCTTCGAACTCGGCGAAGAGTTTCTGCGGTGCTTTGCCCAGCGTGTTGACCAGCACGTTCAGACGCCCGCGATGGGCCATGCCGATGACCATATCGTGCACACCATCGGCGCCACCACGACGCACGAGTTCATCCAGCAGGGGAATCAGGCTGTCGCCGCCTTCGAGCGAAAAACGCTTCTGGCCGACATATTTGGTGTGCAGATAGCGTTCCAGACCTTCGGCCTGGGTCAGCAATTCCAGCGTGTGTTTGCGTTCTTCGGCGCTCAGTCCGAACTTGCCGCCGGCACGTTCGAGTTGTTCGTGCACCCAGCGCCGCTGTTCGACGTGGCTGATGTGCATGAATTCCGCACCGATCGTGCTGGCATACGTGGCCTTGAGCAGGGCCAGCAAATCCTTGAGCTTCAACTGCTGGGGTCCGGCCAGCGAGCCGGTGGAAAATTCCGTTTCCATATCCGCCGCGGTGAGTCCGTGAAAAGCCAGATCGAGATCGGGCGCCGGCAGCTTCTGCGCCATGCCCAGCGGATCGAGATCGGCGGCGAGGTGGCCGCGCGAACGATAGGCCGTGACCAGCTTGAGCACCGCGGCTTGTTTTTGCGCCTTGACGTCGCTGGTCGGCGCCGCGACCACGGCATGACCATTGAGTTTTTGCGCCTGTTCGATGCGCGCGATGGCATCCGAATGCGGCACATCGCCGGCTTCGCGGCCGTGAAAGGTATCGAAGTAGCTGCGCCATTCTGGCGCGACTGCGTTCGCATCGCGCAGCCAGGTTTCGTACAAAGCCTCGATGAATCCGGCATTGCTGCCGGAAAGCTGGGACGACGCCGCAAATTGCTGGAGAAGACTCGCGCTCACATTGACCTGCCGGAACGGTGAAGACGCGCCTGCGAGTGGCGGACGCATGAACTGCGAATTATACGCGGAACATGCTGCGCTGCGACAGCGGCGACCAATCGGATAAACTCGCGCCGACACACAGGCGGTTCACTTTCCTTCGCGGATAGACAAGCGCACATGACTCGCGACGCCATCACGCCGATTACCGTGATCGCCATGCTGCTGCTGGGTTGTCAGACCAAGGCGCTGGCGGCGGACGCCGGCAGTTCTGCCCAGCCTGCCACGACGCTGGAAAAGGTCGTCGTCACGGCGCAGAAGCGCGATGAGGATGCGCAGAAAGTCGGCGTTGCGTTGTCGGTGGTGCCTGGCGCGGCGCTGGCGGAAAAGGCCGTGGTCAACGTCAACGATCTGCAATATGTCACGCCGAGTCTGGAAGTCGAGCCGGCATTCGGGTCGAGCCAGGCCGAGTTCCGTCTGCGCGGTGTCGGTTTCGTCGATTACATGGCCAACAATTCCTCGCCGGTCGAAGTCACCGTCGATGGCGTCGCCTATGCGTTTCCGATCCAGACCCAGGGCCTGCTGTTTGATCTGGATCGCGTCGAAATTCTGCGCGGACCGCAGGGTACCCTCTACGGCCTCAACACCACCGGCGGCGCGATCAATTTCATCACGAATCAGCCGACCGGCGAAACGCATTACGGTTTTCGTGCGGATTATGGCAACGACGCGGCGCTGAATGCGGAAGGTTACGTTTCCGGCTCCTTGAGCGACGACTTGCGCGGGCGCTTGTCCATCGCCACTGCGCAAGGCGGCGCGTGGCAGCACAACCGCCTGACCGGCCAAAATCTCGGTGACAACGACAACGTCGCACTGCGCGCGCAACTGGATTGGGACGCGACGCCGTGGCTGAATTTCCACGGCAGCGTGCATTCGGCCAGCGACAAATCCGACGAACAAGGTCTGTATCTGTTCGCGCCGTTCAAGCCGGCGGATGGCGGTCCGATCATTCCCGCCGATACCGATCACACAGCGACTGGTTGGGGCCTGCGCGCGGCGTTCGCGTCACTGATTGGATTGCCGGCGGATGCGAAACCCGGCCGCAATAATCGCAACGATGGCGCCGATCTGCGCGCGGTCGCGGAATTCGACAACATGCAATTGACCAGCATCACCGCGGTCAACACCCTGCTGAGACGCGAATACGGCGATTACGACGCCAGCCAATACGCCGAGTCGGATCAATTCTTCCACAGCAACCTGCGCACGGTTTCGCAGGAACTGCGCCTGCAATCGACAACGGTCGGTTCGCTGAGCTGGCTCACTGGTCTGTATTGGTCGCGGCAAACGCTCAAGGAGCGCTCGTACGAGGATTTCACCGATCGCCTCGGCGGCGATCTGTTGACCGGTTATCGGCAGACCGGCCAATCGCTCGGCGTATTCGGTCAGGCCGATTACCAAGTCAACGACCGCTGGAAGGCGACGCTCGGCCTGCGTTACGAACACGAAACCCGCGATTTGACGGATTTCACCACACGCTTTATCGATCCGCCGATTGTGTTCGTCGGCCCGCTGGATCGTTCGCTGGCCTCGTCCGGACCGTCGGGGAAAATCGCGCTCGACTACACACCGTGGGCGGACACGCTGTTCTATGCCAGCATCAGCCGCGGCATGAAATCCGGCGGTTTCACTGCGCACAATGCGACGGATGCCTCGGCTGTGAACATGTTCCGACCCGAAGTGCTGATTGCGTATGAAACCGGTTTCAAGACCGATATTTCGCCAACGCTGCGCTTCAACGGCGCGCTGTTTCACTATGACTATCGCGATCAGCAAGTGCTGGCGGCGCTGCTCGAGCCGCTGTCGCAGTCACTGGTCGGCACCTTCGTCAACGCGCCGAAATCCGAAATCAACGGCGGCGAACTGGAACTGGACTGGCAGCCGGCCACAGGTGTGAAAATCAGCCAGTACGTTGGCTACAAGACAGGAAAGTATACAAGTAGCTTTGTGACCTACGATAGCCAGGCCTCGCTCGCCGCGGGCAAGAATGTGTACGAGGATTACAACGGCCAAGCTTTGAGTTTTCCCAAGGCCAGTTACGGCGGCAGTCTGGCGTGGACGTTCGATGTCGGAAATTACTCCGTCACCGCCGACGCCAACTACAGTTACCGCGATCGTTACAGCCAGTTATTGCTGCTCGGTCCCGGCTACACGCTCGATTCGTACTGGCTGGCCAATGCCAACCTGAGCCTGACCCCGCACGGATCGCGCTGGAGCTTCGGTCTATGGGGCCGCAATATCTTCAACACCCGTTACGACCTCACGCGCAATTTCTTCCTGCCCGGCACCGATGTCGCGGCAGCCGGGCGGCCGGTCAGTTACGGCGTGCGCGTCAGTTATCGCTATTGACGCGGCGGGCAGCGCTCACAACGCCAGTTGGCGCAATTCGTCGCTGACTTCCGACCGTTCCCAGGCCTGGTTGAAAAGTTCCAATAACTGCGCGTGTTTGCCGGGTGCGTAGTTCACGACTTCGCCCTCGTAGCGGTTGCCGAGCACGCGAAAATAATAGCCGCGCGTGTCGTTGAGCAGAAAGGCGCTCGGGTACTGCAAATCGTTTTCCTGCACCGGCGTGCGGAAGGCGAATACGCTGGTCAGGCGTTGGGCGAGTGCGATCAAACGATGACCGTTGCGTGCGGGTTTCCATGGTTCCTGCACGATGATGCGAACGCTGGCGCCACGACCGGTAATGCCGAGACGTTTGAGTGCCTCCAGCATCGGTTCGGCATCGAGCAGTGCCGGGTCGAGGTCGCGGGTATAAATACACAATTCCCGTTTTGCATCGCCGACGAGGCGCAGCACTTCGGTCAGCGCTTGCTCGCGCGATTCGATCACGATGCTGCGCACCTCGGGTTTCGGCGGCGGACCGCGGCGCTCGGGCAAGTCGTTCGGTGCGAGTTCGTGGCGCATATGGAAATGCTTGATGCCGCATTCGACGAACTCGTCGCCGTAGACAGTGAAGCCGAATTTTTCGTAGAACCGCACGGCGTGGGTTTGTGCGTGCAATTCGACTGCCGGATACGCCAGCGCGCGCGCCTGCTCGATCAGGGTGTTGAGAATGGCTGCGCCGATTTGTTTGCCGCGCCAGTCGCTCAGTACCGCCATGCGGCCAATGACGGTTTTTGGCGTCAGTCGGCCGGTGCCGATCGGATTACCTGCCAGATCGCGCGCTAGTACGTGACGCGAGATCGCATCGAACTCGTCGCGTTCGTCCTCGCGCGGCACCGCTTGCTCGATGACGAATACCTGTTCGCGCACGGCAAGGCAGGCGCCGCGATCGATGTCATTGTTCCAATCGGCGATTTCGATGCTGAAGTCGGTGGGAATCATGGCGCAGGATTGTATCGTCCGCCGTGGGATGCAGTCAGCGCCCAATGCCCGGCGTTGACCAGATCGGTTATGGTTTGCAATCCCGTTTTTCCCATGTGCTGCTGCAACTCGATACCAGCAATCTCGCGCTCGCCCGCGATCAGGCGCGCGAGCGCGAGCGGGCAGGCGTGCGCGTGACCGGCGGCGAACAGCAGGGCGCCGTGTCCGTGCTGCGTCCACGCCATGCGACTCCAGGGATTGCGCATAAGTCGCGTGGTGGGTAATTTCGCAGCCAGTTGTGCCGCTGTCAGCAGTCGTGTTCGTGGCGCCGCTTCATGCGCGGCGCGGTAGCGCGTGATGAAACAGCCGAACCAGCGTGCCAGTTTTGCATTATCCACATTGGAAAAATGCGGCATCGCGGCACGCACACGATGAAGTGCGTCGTTGTCGATCTCGCCGGAGTTTTTAACCGGCGCCAGATCCGCATCGACATAACGCTGATCCTCACCCATTGCATCCGCCAAGTGTTCGGCGAAATCCAGCAACAATTCCGCCTGCGACGGCGCACGCATGCCGACCGAGAACGTCATGCATTCGCCTACAGCCGTGCCTTCATGCGGCACGCCGGGCGGCAAATACAAGGCATCGCCGGGGCTGAGCACCCATTCGTGCGTCGGGGCGAAATCGCGCAACAGTTTCAGATCGGAATCGGCGCGGAATTCCTGCGGCGCCGTCGCGTCGGTGCTGATCCGCCAGCGCCGCGGGCCGCGCGCCTGCACGAGAAAAACGTCGTATTGATCCACGTGCGGCCCGACTCCACCGCCGTCGGTTGCATAGCTGACCATCACGTCGTCGATGCGCCACGACGGCAAGAAACTGAAATGATCGAGCAGGGCGGCAACATCCGCGTCCCACTTGTCGACGTCCTGAACCAGCAGCGTCCAGTTCTGTTTGCCGAGCTTGGCGAAATCGGCTTCGGCGAATGGTCCGGTGCGCAGCGTCCAGCGGTCGCGCTTCGGGTCGCGCACGACGATGCGCGAAAGCGCCATTTCCTCGCAGGCCAGCCCGGCCAGGTCTTCTGGCGTAATGGCCTTGTGGAATTGTGGAAAGGCACTGCGGATCAGTAGCGGATGTTTTTGCCAGTGGTCGCGCAGGAAACGGGCGGCCGGCATGCCGAGGGGCTTGCCGGGCCGGGCGAAAGCCTCGATTACCGTCATTCGAAAACCCTTCCGCCGGCCTTGCGCATGGCGGCGACCAATTGCCGGTCGAAGCTGGCCAGCCGCGCGTCGCTGCGCAGCGCCAGTTCGAGGTAGACGGCGTCGTAAACCGACAACGTGAAGCGGCGCGCCAGTTGGAGAGCGATGTCACGCCGCGCCGGCATGGGCGCCGAATCGGTTTCGATCGGAAGTGCGCCGAGGCGCGTGAGGAAATCTGCCGATTGCGCTTCGCTGGCGACCTTGCGCCGCTCCGCGACGACCAGTGCGTTGCAGATTTCGCTGTGCCAGAGAACCGGCACCAAGGCGCCATCTTCCCCGAGTGCATCCAGCATGGCGTCGGCGCGTTTGCGTTCGGTCTTGTCGTCGCGCCCGAACAGCCACGCCAAAGCAGCCGAGGCGTCGAGAATCACCGTCACTTGCGGCCCTCGTTGATCCACGCACGCACCGACTGACCGGTCGGAACGCGCAGTTTCGGCAGGGCGCGCATCGCGGCGATCGCGGCTTGGCGGTCGACGCGGCCGGCGGCGGCGCTCGGAACCAGATCGGCCACCGGCCGGCCGTGCAAGGTGATGGTATACGCGCGCCCCTTGCCGATCTCGCGCAGCAGCTTGGGCAAATGCGTCTTGGCTTCGTAGGAACCGATTTCCGGGTGCATGGCGAATTCCAATCTGGTCGGAAGACTGGTCTATTTTAGCATGAACTACGGCACGTCTCGCGGTTCTGGCTCGCATTGGTTGTCACACCGCCTGTCGCAACAGCACATGCAGCCGTGTGCCGCGTGCATCGCTCGTCGTCCGCATCGCGCCGGAAAGCGCCAGGACGCGGTCGCGCATGCCTTGCAAACCGTGGCCGCTGCGCGACGCGGCTGTCACATCGGCGATACCGATGCCATCGTCGCGCAAGTCGAGAATTGCGAGCGCCATTGTCCCGCGCACGCCCACGCGCAGGCGCGCGCCGAAACGCGTCGCGCGGGCATGCCGCACCGTGTTCGTCGCCGCTTCCTGCACGATGCGCCAGATCGCGATTTGCGTAGCCTCGTCCAGCGCCGCGATCAATGCGGGATCGCCGTACAAGTCGAACTCGTGGCGCAGTCCGGCGCGTTCGACCAGGTCGTGCTGCGGCCCTTCGCGCAGGGCGCGCACCAGGCCGAACTCGTCCAGTACTGGCGGGCGCAGCGAATCCATCAGCCCGCGCACCGAGCGGCGCATGGTGGCGAGGATGTCGTAGATCGATGTGGTCACGTCGCCGAGTTGCCTGGCGTTCAGTCGTTCCGCAGCGAGCTTCACGCGCGTGTGCACGGCGGTGAGATTCTGGCCGAGTTCGTCGTGGATTTCCGCGGCGATGCGGCGGCGCTGTTCTTCTTCCAGTCGCAGGTTGCGTTGCGCGGCGTCGCGCAGCGCGACGCTGGCATCCTGCAATTCGCGGTTGCGCGCCGACACTTGCTCGCTGGTTTCACGCTGCGCGTCCATCGCCGCACCGAGCAGCAGCGCGGCCATGCTGCCCAGAGCAAACAGCATGTGCGTGGTCGCGCGTGCATTGGGGATGTCCCAGTGGCCGATATGGATAGGCGCCAACGCCAGCCCGATCAAACTGATCGACACGGCAGCACCGCGCCAGCCGTAGCGATAGCCGATGTACAGCACGGGCAGCAAGACCAATACGCGTGAGTAATCGCCGATCATCGGATCGGCATTGACGAGATTGAGCCAAGCGATGAGCGCCAACGGCAATACCAAGCCGAACGCGCGCTGGCGGACAACACTGCGGACGTGCTGGTGCTCGATCTGACGCTGCGCGGCGAAAGCGGAATCGAGGCGCTACCGCGACTGCGTGCGCGGTTTCCGGCGCTGCGCATTCTCGTCATGAGCATGCACGAAGGCGAAGCCTATGTGGGCGCGGCGCTAGCGCGCGGCGCCGACGGCTATGTGACCAAGGCGGTGGCGTCGGACGAACTGGTGGCCGGAATCCGCGAGGTGTTCGCGGGCCGGCGTTATCTGAGCGGCGATCTGCGTTCGTGCAGGCACAGCGTTGCGCCGATCGACAATCTCAGCGCGCGCGAGCGCGACGTGTTTCTGCTGCTCGCCCACGGCAAGACGACGAAGCAGGTGGCGGACGAACTCGGTATCGCCGCGAAGACGGCATACACGCACCGCGCGCATGTGCTGGAAAAACTCGGCGCGCGCAACGACCGCGAGTTGTACCGGATCGCGCTGGCAGGTGGGTTGATCAGCGCGTAATTGCCTTGTGTTACAGATTGTGTAAGAATCCACACATGGCAACCAATCTTGCTATCGACGAGCATCTGCTCGAGCAGGCGCTGCGCGCGGGCGGACATCGCACCAAGAAGGCGACGGTGAACGAGGCGCTGGCCGAATACATCCGTCGGCGCCAGCAGCTTGGCGTCGTTGCCCTGTTCGGCGAGGTCGACTTCGATTCGCGCTACGACTACAAGAAGCAGCGGCGCGCGAAGCGGTGAACGTGCTGGTCGATACTTCGGTGTGGTCGCTGGCCTTGCGCCGCAAGGCCGTACAGACCGGGGACAAAACGCGGGCTCTCACAGAACTGATCCGCGAAGGCCGTGTGCTGATGATCGGGCCGGTACGCCAGGAGTTGTTGTCCGGAGTCCGCGACAAGGCGCAGTTCGAATCGCTGTGTGCGCAATTGCACGCGTTTCCTGACGAGCCTTTGCAAGAAGGTGATTTCGAGCATGCCGCTGCCTGCTACAACCGCTGCCGTGAGCGTGGCGTGCAAGGGTCGAATACCGACTTCTTGATCTGCGCGGTCGCATTGCGGCGCAAGATTCCCGTGTTCACCACGGACAAGGACTTTGATCGCTACGTCGAGTTGCTCGGCGTTGTTTTGCATGTGCCGGCTGGGTGAAAAGAACCAATCAGATCTTCCCGGCCAACTCTGCCGCGAGTCCGACGTAGTTCGCCGGGGTCAGTGCGAGCAGACGTTTTTTTGCATCGGCCGGCAGCGCGAGTGATTCGATAAACGCGCGCATCGATTCGCGCGTGATGCCCTGGCCGCGAGTCAGCGCCTTGAGTTGCTCGTAAGGCTCGGGCAGGCCGTAACGGCGCATCACGGTCTGCACGGCTTCGGCGAGGACTTCCCAGTTGGCGTCGAGATCAGCGGCGAGACATTCCGGATTCGGGTTGAGCTTGGCCAGCCCGCGCAATAGCGAATCCAGCGCGATCTGGGTGTGGCCGTACGCGGTGCCGAGCGCGCGCAGCACGGTGGAATCGGTGAGGTCACGCTGCCAGCGGCTGATCGGCAACTTTTCCGCAAAGTGTACAAATAGAGAATTGGCAATACCGAAATTGCCTTCGGCATTTTCGAAGTCGATCGGGTTGATCTTGTGAGGCATGGTCGAGGAACCGACTTCGCCGGGTTTGAGCGCCTGCTTGAAATAGCCAAGCGAAACGTAACCCCAGACATCTCGGCAGAAATCGAGCAGCACAGTATTTACGCGGCGAATCGCATCGGAAATTTCGGCAATGCCATCGTGCGGCTCGATCTGCGTCGTGTATGGATTCCACGCCAGACCGAGCGATTCGACGAAGCGCTTTGACAATGCGGGCCAGTCGACTTCCGGGTAGGCGATGACGTGGGCGTTGTAGTTGCCAACCGCGCCGTTGATTTTGCCGGATAGTTCGACGCTCGCGATTTGTTTGCGCTGGCGCTGCAGACGTGCGACCACGTTCGCGATTTCCTTGCCTAATGTGGTTGGCGATGCGGTCTGTCCGTGCGTGCGCGACAGCATCGGCTGCGCAGCGAGCGCATGCGCCATCTGGCGCAGCGTCGCGATCAGCTTGTCGAGTGCCGGCAGCAGCACGCTATCGCGCGCGTCGCGCAGCATCAATGCATAGGCGAGGTTGTTGATGTCTTCGGAAGTGCAGGCGAAGTGGACGAATTCCTTCGCCTTGGCCAACTCGGCGCCGATTTCCATTTTTTCTTGGCCGATTCTTTCCTTGATGAAATATTCGACCGCCTTGACGTCGTGGTTTGTGGTTGACTCAATGGCCTTGATGCGCTCGGCATCCTGCAACGAAAAGTTACTCGCAAGCGTCTCCAGAGACTGTCGTGCAGGATTCGACAAGGCGCTGACCTCAACAACGGTTTTTTCGTCAGCCAGTGCAAGCAGCCAACGCACTTCGATCAGCACGCGGCGGTGCATCAGGCCGAATTCGCTGAAGATCGGGCGCAGGGCCTCGACCTTGGTAGCGTAGCGGCCGTCGAGCGGGGACAGGGCGGTCAAAGTCGAGTGCTGCATGGCGGCTTGTTTGGGCGGAAAAGCGAATGATACACCGGCCCGCTATAATGACCGGCGGCTTCCCCGACCAGCTTACTCTGGAGTTTCAATGAACGATTTCCGTATCGAGCGCGACAGCATGGGCGAACTCAAGGTGCCGGCCGCTGCGCTGTACGGCGCGCAGACCCAGCGCGCAGTGAACAATTTTCCGATTTCCGGGCTGACCATGCCGCGCCAGTTCATCCGCGCGCTGGGCTTGATCAAGTCCGCCGCTGCACAGGCGAATGCCGATCTGGGGCATTTGGCGAAGAACAAGGCGAAGGCGATCCGCAAGCAGGCTGAGCGCGTTGCGGCGGGCGAGTTCGACAAGCAGTTTCCGATCGATGTGTTTCAGACCGGCTCGGGCACCTCGTCGAACATGAATGCGAACGAGGTGATTGCGCATCTGTGCGCCGCCGCGGGCACCAAGGTGCATCCAAACGACGATGTCAACAACGGTCAGTCGTCGAACGACGTGATTCCGACCGCGATCCACGTCAGCGCAGCGCTGACCGTGTCCGAACAATTGCTGCCAGCGCTCGCGCATCTGAAAGCCACGTTGGACCGACGCGCGAAGGAATTAAAGAAGGTCGCCAAGACCGGTCGCACGCATCTGATGGACGCGATGCCGGTCACGTTCGGCCAGGAACTCGGCGGCTGGGCCGCGCAGATTCGTTCCAACATCGAGCGCCTGTCCGACGCGCTCAAGCGCATGCACAAATTGCCACAGGGCGGCACCGCAGTTGGCACCGGCATCAATGCCGATGCGAGGCTCGGGGCAAAAATTTGTGCTGAACTGACCAAGATGACCAAGGTGAAGTTCGAGTCGGTCGATAATTTCTTCGAGGGCATGTCGTCGCAGGACGTGGCGGTCGAACTCTCCGGCCAGTTGAAGACGCTCGCGGTTTCGCTGATGAAGATATCCAACGATTTGCGCTGGATGAACTCGGGTCCGCTTGCAGGAATCGGCGAAATCGAATTGCCGGCGTTGCAGCCGGGTTCATCGATCATGCCGGGCAAGGTCAATCCGGTGATTCCCGAGGCGATGACGATGGTCTGCGCCCAAGTGATCGGCAACGATGCGACGGTCACGATCGCCGGACAATCTGGCAACTTTCAGCTTAACGTGATGCTGCCGGTCGTTGCACTGAATTTGTTGCAAAGTATAGAAATTCTTACCAATGCCGTGCGCCTGCTCGCGGACAAGGCAATCGCCGGATTCACGGTGCGCGAGGATCGCATCAAGCAGGCGCTGGACAAAAACCCGATCCTGGTCACGGCATTGAACGCGGTGATCGGCTACGACAAGGGTGCGGCGACGGCGAAACAGGCGTACCGGCAAGGCCGGCCGATTCTCGATGTGGCACTGGAAACGACAGGCCTGTCGAAAGACAAGCTGAAGAAATTGCTCGACCCGATGGCGCTGACCAAGGGCGGTGTTCATGGCGGCTCGGCGGGTGGGTGAGCGACAGTTAATTCCGCGGGCCATGCCTTACGGCACATGCAGCGGCGGTGGTGTGCGACAAAATTGCGAATTACCTGAAAGCAAGCGACAGGGGTGTGCGGAGATGAAAATGTTGAAAACTATACTTTTTGCGGGACTGCTGGTTTCCGGTGCGGCGTTTGCGCAGCAGGCCGATATCAGCGGCAAGGATTTCCTGTCCGGCGCGGGCGACGCGAAACTGGCGCAGATCGCCAGTCAGGCGGCCGCTGCCGGCAAGAAGCTGGTGGTGACGGCACCGCCGTATTGGCAATCCAAGATTGCGGCGAAGCTGCATGCCGGCGCCGCGAATGTCGATGTGCAGATGAGCGATGGTTTCTTCGAGAACGTGCTGGTGCGTGTCGAAGACGCCAAGCCGGCGGCGGCGAAAGCCGGTGAGGCGACGGCCGATGCGGACAAGTCCAGGGCCGAAGCGGCGAAGGCGAATGCCGCCAAAGCCGAAGCGGCACGCGCTGAAGCGGCCAAGGCCGAGGCTGCGAGAGCGGATGCGGCACGGGCAGCAGCGGCGCAGGCGGAAATGGCTAAGGCCGATGCGGCGAGAACGAAGCAGGCCCAAGCCGAGACCGCACAGGCGGAAGCGGCGCGTGCGGCGGCAGCGAAGGCCGCTGCGGAGAAAGCCGAGGCTGCCAAGGCCGAAGCCGAAAAAGCGGCGGCGACAAAAGTTGTAGCCGACAAGATCGCAGCCAGCAAGCAGCGCATGCAGCAGAACCTCAACGATGGCAATCCTGCAGACGGCGACCTGAGCGTCGCCCAGTTGAAAACCGGCGATACGCTGTTTATCGACGGCGCGGTGCGTGGCGTGGTGCGGCGTGACGGTGCGCACACGCGACTGTACTGGTTGCAAGGCGATTTGAATCTGGAACGCGCCGAACTGACGCCCACCGGCAACGATCGTTATAACGTGAATCAGGCCGTGCGCGACATGGCTAATCCGCCACTGCGTACCCGTTCGGGCGGACATTTTGTCGGCAATGTGCCGGCACCGGGTTCAGCCGAACGCACCTCATTACAGGCACACTATGCGGACGGACGCGAAATTTCCGCGGTCTTGGGCCTGGCAGATTTGCGCTCGGGCGATATTCTCTACACCGGAACGGGCGCCGCCGTGGTGATCCGGCGTACCAGCGCCGGACTGACGCGTTACTGGTTGAATGGTGATTTGGATCTGGGCCAGACTGGCCTGATGAAACAAGGTGGCAATGTTTATCGTGTGCTGTCAGACACGATCAAGTAATCGCCTAGACGCAACCGCAACCTGCCGGTGCAAATTACCGGCAGGTCAGTCGCTCGCCTCAACCGTGTTCGCAGTCCTGGACTTGCCTGGCGTCGATCAGGGCGTAAGGCTTGAACACGGCCAGTTGCCCGGCAATCTCGCCTTGCGCGGTCTGGATCGCGGATAAATCCTTGCATACCTGTGCCGCCGCCGCATCGACTTTCGCCGCTTGCGCATCGACCTTGTCGCCAATGGTGTTGGGATCGCCGTTCGCAATGCCGGAAATCACGCTACCGATGGCGGTCGCCGCAGTGTTCGCGCCAGCCTTGCCGGTGGCGATGGCATCCTGGCGCAAGGCCATGACGATTGCGTAATAGCGCATGAGCGAATCTTTTTGCGCGGGAGTGACCGCCACGTTTTTGCCGTCGATTTTCAGTTCGCCCGCGGCCGAGACGATCGCGTCCGGCGCACTGTGCGCATGCACGGCGATGCGGGCGTCGTCGAGCACGCTGATGTAGCGGAACACCGAATCGTCGTTGTTCGCGCTGCACGCGGCGAGGCCGATTCCGAGCAAGGCCACGATGCCGAAGTTGCGGATGGCGTTCATGGGAAACTCCTGTGAGTGGTTGAGCGTTTTCCGCCAAATCAGGCGTAGGCCTCGGTACGTTTGCGCCGGAAATAGATCGCGGCGGCGATCATGGCGACGCCGGCAGCGGCGCCGACCCACAGATCCGCCGACGTCAGAAGCGCTTTCACGCTGTCGAGTGACAGCACCGCACCGAGCATGTCGCCCGGGTTACCGTGAGATCGCGCCAGATCCTTGAAAGCCTCGGCGTTCACCCAACTGCCGGGGAATACGCTGAGCAAGCAGCGCCCGACGATCTTGTGCCAGAACCAGATATTGGGCAGCGATAATTGCGACATCAGATTTACCCAGCCGACCATGATGCCCGCGATGACCGGCACCGCGACCGCCCACAGAAACGGTTTGCTGCGTGCGAAACTCG
This sequence comes from Rudaea sp., assembly GCA_025451955.1. Classification (GTDB taxonomy): domain Bacteria; phylum Pseudomonadota; class Gammaproteobacteria; order Xanthomonadales; family Rhodanobacteraceae; genus Rudaea. Next base: position 14,979 of record JANWJJ010000018.1, read on the forward strand.
AACACAGCAGCAGCCAGCCGATGCACGGCAAGGCCCAAATGGCGTTGAGCGGAATCAGCGCAACGAGTTTCAACCACAAGCCGATCAGGTGCAGCGGCGACCACAGCAGCGGCAGCGGATTGATTCCATGCAGCAGCGCGTACAGGCTGAGCAGAATCAGAAAGCCGATATGCAGGGCGATCATCGCCGCAATGGCCAGCGCGGGCGCGATGAAAGCGGCGGCCACGACCTTGGACAGCACGGTTTGCGTATCCGACAGCGGCAGCGATTTCCAGAACAGCACGCTGCGATCGCGGCGATCGTCGTAGAGCGCGCCGAGCAGGTAGAAAAACACAACGAAGAACAGCACGATGCCGATCGGCGAGCCGAGGCTGAGCAGGGCGACGTCGACGCCGGTGCCGACCTGGGCGATATCGTTGTTGGCGATATGCTGCGTGATCTGGTCGATGTGCAGATTGTTGAAATTGAAATCGAAGCGTCGCGCCGTGAGTTCAACCGTCGCCAGACCCATCAGCGTGAGTGCCAGGAAAATCAGCGCCGTGATCGCGGGCGCACGCAGGAAACCGCCGCGGTGTTCCCAGAATTCGCGCTTGAGTAGCCAGCTGAAGGTGTTCATCGGCGAGTGCACTTTGGCTGCAATCGTATTCATGCTGCCCTGGTTCATGCTGCCTTGTTTCATGAGTAAGTTCCTTTCATCGTGGCGACGAACAGATCGGCGACGCTGGGTTTGTGCAACTCGCCCAGTTCGGCCAGACGCGCGCGATCGATGCCGTCGAACAGGAAGATGGATTTACCGAAAATCTGGCGCTCGTAAATCGGCTTCAGCGCACGTGCGGCGTCGGCCTTGTCGGGATTGACCATGACTTCGGCAAAGCGCTCGCCGACCTGATCCATCGTCGCGTCGAGCACGATTTTGCCATCGCGGATAAATAGCAGGTCGGTGAGGATGTGTTCGACTTCCTCGATCTGATGCGTGGTCACGATGATGGTTTTCTGTTCGTCGAAATAATCGTTGAGCAGGTTCTGGTAGAATTCCTTGCGGTACAGAATGTCCAGGCCCAGGGTGGGTTCGTCCAGCACCAGTAGTTTGGCGTCGATGGCCATGACCAGGGCCAGATGCAATTGCACGATCATGCCCTTGGACAATTCGCGCACGCGCTGGGTCGGTTTCAATTTGGTGCGAGCGAGCAACGCCTGGCATTTCTCGCGCGAGAAACGCGGATGCACGCCGGCGACGAAATCCACCGCCTCGCTCACACGCAGCCAGCGTGGCAACACGGCGACGTCGGCGATGAAACACACCTGCTGCATTAATTGATAACGGTGCGTGCGCGGATCAAGGCCGAGCACGGACAGTTCGCCGTCGAATTCGGTCAGGCCGAGAATGGCCTTGAGTGCCGTGGTCTTGCCGGCGCCATTGGGGCCGACCAAACCGACGATGCGGCCGGGCTCGATATTCAGATTCACGCTATCGAGAGCGGCAGTGGTGCCGTAGCGTTTGCTCAATCCGTTTGCGTGCACAACGGCGGTCATGATTTGGCTCCTGCGGGTTTTTCGTCCTGGTTTGATTGGGCGTGGTCCATCAAGGTTTTCAGATCCAGCCCCATGCGCTTGAGACGGGCGTACAGCATCGGCCATTCCTCGCGCAGAAAATGTTCACGTTCGGATTGCAACAGCGCCTTGTGCGCGCCTTCGCTTACGTACATACCCAACCCCCGCCGTTTTTCGACCAGTTGCTCATCGACCAATTCCTGATATGCCTTGGATACGGTGATTGGATTGAGCTGGAAATCCGCCGCCACCTGACGTACCGAGGGCAAGGCGTCGCCTTGTTTGAGCACGCCATCCAGGATCATCGCCACCACGCGGTCGCGCAGTTGGCGATAGATCGGGGCGTTGTCGTTCCAGGTGATGCTCATGCTATTCCTTGTTCCCGCGCGACATCACTTTGCCGAACGAATAGTAAGGCATGTCCAGGCGCAGGTTCGGCAGCGCAGGTACCACAGCGCCGTCGATAAAGTGCGTGGTCGTCGTATCGGTGGATGCTTGCGTCATCCGGGCCTGCCCGGCGCCAGACATCGCGGCGGTCGCGAACTCGGCGGCCGTGGGGCGGACCTTGATCGTCGGCAACATGACTGCTGCGTGTTGCGCATTCGGATGCGGCGCCGTGACCGTAAGCGATGATGGCGAGGATGACGCCGGACGCTGGATCACAGCGTGACGATTCAGCAAGGCGACGGACAGCCCCAAGCACATGATGACGATCACGGTGGCGCGGATCAGCAAGGCTTGCATGTTCATTTTCAGGCTCCTCACAGGTGCTATGTAGTTATAGTGTTGTATCTAAGTATAACACCTAGTCGAGAGATGTCAAGCAGGAAAAGCTCACCCGGAAATTATAGAGTCTGAATGGTGCTATAGCCGCCGAGATTATTCGGTCGGCGTGTCTATAGAATCAGTAACTTGTGCGGTCTAGTTAATGTCAATTTCCTGACGACCGCACAGCGGCTTTCAGTTGCGCGGTCGGATCAGTCCCAGCGCTTCGAGTTTCAATACGATCCGTTGAACCGCCTCGTCCGGGCTGATATCGCTGGTGTCGATGCGCAACTCGGCGTTCTCGGGAGTTTCGTAGGGATCACTGATCCCGGTGAATTCCTTGAGCTTGCCCGCACGGGCGAGCGCGTACAGGCCCTTGCGATCGCGCGATTCGCACATGGCGATCGGCGTGGATACGTGGATCTCCACGAATAATCCGTATTGCTCGATCATTTCGCGCACTTCGCGTCGCGCGTGCGCATAGGGCGCGATCGGCGCGCAGATCGCTACGCCGCCATTCTTGGTGATTTCGCTGGCGACGAAACCAATGCGCAGAATGTTGAGGTTGCGGTGTTCCTTGGAGAAGCCCAATTCGCTGGACAAATGCTTGCGCACCACGTCGCCATCGAGCAGGGTCACCGGGCGCGAACCGAGTTCGAGCAGCCGCACCAGCAAGGCGTTGGCGAGCGTCGATTTACCCGATCCGGACAAGCCAGTGAAGAACACGGTGAAACCTTGTTTATGGCGTGGCGGGTGCGTGCGACGCAGTTCCTCGATCACTTCCGGATAAGTGAACCACTCCGGGATTTCCAGACCTTCGTGCAGACGCCGACGCAGTTCGGTGCCGGAAATGTTCAGCACGGTTTCGCCGGGGGCAACTTCATTTGACGGCATGTACTGTGCGCGTTCCTGCACGTAGACCATTTCCTGGAACGGCACCATGACGATACCGAGTTCGTCCTGATGTTTCTGCACGAGTTGTTGCGCGTCGTAAGGACCGTAGAACGCCTTGCCGGAGGAATCCTTGCCTGGGCCTGCATGATCGCGGCCGACGATGAAATGGGTGCAGCCATGATTCTTGCGGATGATGGCGTGCCACAACGCTTCGCGCGGGCCGCCCATGCGCATCGCCAGCGGCAGCAGGCTCAACGCCGAGGTCTGTTCCGGATAATGCGCAATGAGCTTCTCGTAGCAACGTACGCGGGTGTAATGATCGATGTCGCCGGGTTTGGTCATGCCGACGCTGGGGTGAATCAGCAGATTCGCCTCGGCGATCTGCGCGGCGCGGAACGTCAGTTCCAGATGCGCGCGATGCATCGGGTTGCGGGTCTGAAACGCGACGACGCGATGCCAGCCGAGTTTCTCGAACTGGTCGCGCAGATCGCGCGGAGTCAGGCGCAGGTGGCGGAAATCGTAATGCCGCGGCGCTTCCAGCCCGCGCAGGCGGCCACCAAGATAGATCGGATTGGCGCGGCTCAGCAGATAATTCGCACCCGCGTGCAGCTTGTCGGCGGTGCCGAACACATGGCGCGCTTCAGCTTCACGGTCGGCTGTCCACTTATCTTCGATATCCAGCACGGCCAGGGCCACGCCTTCGGGATCGCGCAGGGCAATCTGTTTTGCGTCGCCGAGTTTGTCGGCGAATTCAGCGGTCACATCGAGCGTGATCGGCATCGGCCAGAGCACGCCGGAGGCCAGACGCATTTCCTTGCAGACGCGCTCGTAATCGGGGCGCGTCATGAAACCTTCCAGCGGCGAGAACGCGCCGCTGAGCAGCAATTCCAGGTCGCAGAGTTGGCGTGCAGTCAGATCCCACGCCGGCAGATGTGCAGCATCGCGTTTGAGTGCCACACGCTCCGCGGCGGGAATGACCTGCAGGTTGACAAGGCGACCGCCGTGCGGCGCGATCAGATCAGACATTGGGGTTCCGGAAGTGGTCAAGAAGAATGGAGTGGGGCAGGGCAACAAAGTTAGAACCTGTCTCAAAACGTAGCGAGCGAAGACAGGTTGTGTGCCGCCGGAGCGCAGGAACCGGAGTTTACCCAGAGTAAATGAGGATTCCGAGCACCGCCGGCGCACAAGATGTCGAGCGCAGTAGTTTTGAGATAGGTTCTAGTAATTATACGATCAAACCGGCGATGCCTGCTCCAGTTCGGTTTGCACGGCGAGCCAGTCGTGCTCAAGCTGCGTGTGTTCGGCGGCGAGTGCAGCAGCTTGTCCGGTCAGTTCCTGCAGGCGGCTGGAGTTTTCACTGGCGTAAAGCGTCTGGTCGCCCAGCGCGACGTCGAGAACGTGCTTGCGCGCAGTGAGTTCAGCCATGCGTTTTTCGATCCGCTGCACCTGCTGGCGCAACGGCGCGATGCGCGCACGCTGTTCGGCGCGCTCGCGGCGGCCGTCACGGCGATTGCCAGTGTTTACAGCTGGCGCGAGCTGGGCAGACACGGCATCGTTGCGCAATACTAGGCGCGCGTAGTCGTCCAGATCGCCATCGTAGGGCGAAACACGACCGCCGCCGACATGCAGCAAGGTGTCGCAGCAGGCGCGGATCAGGGCGCGATCGTGCGCGACCAGAACCAGGGCGCCGCTGTAGTCGTTCAAGGCTTCGGTCAGCGCTTCACGCGTATCCAGATCGAGATGGTTGGTCGGTTCGTCGAGCAGCAATAGATTTGGGCGCTGATAAATCGTCAACGCCAGACACAGGCGTGCCTTCTCACCGCCGGAGAACGGCTCGACGATATCTAATGCGCGTGTCCCGGAAAAACCGAAGCCGCCGAGAAAATCGCGCGCGGCTTTTTCGCCGAGGCTTTCATCCAGCTCCTTGAGGTGTTCGACCGGTGTGGCGCGCAGATCCAGTTGTTCAAGCTGATGCTGGGCGAAATAACCGATGCGCAGATCCTTCGCCGGGATGCGTTCGCCCGCCAGCGGTGCCGCCACGCCCGCGAGCATCTTGATGAAGGTGGATTTGCCCGCGCCGTTCGCACCGAGCAGGGCGATGCGATCGCCCGGCGACAGGCTCAGCTTGATGTCGCTCAACACCCGGCGTTCGCCGTAACCGGCGGCGATTTCGTTCAGGCGCAACAACGGTACCGGCAGGGCGAGCGGTTCGCGGAAGGCGAACTGGATGGTTGAGGCGGCGCGTATCGGCGCGATATCGACCATGCGTTCCAGTGCCTTGACCCGGCTTTGTGCCTGACGCGCCTTGGTCGCCTGGGCGCGGAAGCGATCGACGAAGCGTTGCAGATGTGCGCGCTCGCGTTGCTGTTTCTCGAACATCGACTGCTGCTGTACCAGGCGCTCTGCGCGCTTGCGCTCGTAGCCGCTCAAGTTGCCGGAAAAAAGTTCGGCGACCTGATCGGCAATGCTGATGACATGGGTGACCACGGCGTCAAGAAATTCGCGGTCGTGCGAAATGATCAGCAAGGTGCCGGCGTAGCGTTTGAGCCAGCCTTCCAGCCAGATCACGGCGTCCAGATCCAGATGGTTGGTGGGCTCGTCGAGCAGCAGCAGGTCCGATCGGCACATCAGTGCCTGGGCCAGATTCATGCGCATGCGCCAGCCACCGGAAAATTCCGCAACCTTGCGGTTTTCCTCGCCCGGCGCGAAGCCCAGACCGTGCAGAAGCTCGGCCGCGCGTGCGGGCGCCGCATAGCCGCCGATGGTATGCAGACGTTCGTGCAGGGCGGCGATGCGTACGCCGTCGTGTTTTTCCTCGGCGACGGCGAGATCGCGTTCGATCTGGCGGTACTCACTGTCACCATCGAGTGCGTAGTCGAGTGCGGTGATATCCAGCGCGGGCACTTCCTGGCGCACGTAGGCCATCGTCCAGTCGCGCGGGCGCTCGAAATTGCCGGCGTCCGGCGCGATTTCGCCGGCGATCAGGGCCAGCAAGCTGGATTTGCCCGCACCGTTACGCCCGGCAATACCCACGCGCCAGCCAGCGTGCAGGGCCAGATCCATATCGTTGAGCAATAGCAAGGGGCCGCGCCGCAGCGCGAGGTGGTCGAAACGAAGCATCCGGGTATTTTACCTGTTTTTGCCGGGCTGAACGCTGGCTCACACTTCAGGGAACCTGAACCGCCATTGGCAGTCCAAGCGCTACCTGTTTGCCTTCGGCGTTGCGGAACCGCACAATACGCGGCCGCATCGCAGGTCCCACGCTTCGATTTCCGTGGTGTCGCCGAGCCGCATGGCCGGCAAAAAACAATTCATCCTCCAGGAGCATACATGAGCAAGTTTCTGCGCAAGACCCTGACCGCCACCGCCGTTGCGATGGCGCTCGCCGCCACAGGCGCCGCCTGCGCAGCGGATGCTGCACCCGCGGCAGCCGCACCCGCGGCACATGCCGCCCCGGCCAAGCCGGCGGTCGATCAAGCGGCCATCGACGCCAAGTTCAAGGGCGACAAGAAAGCCGAGTACAGTTATATGGTCGGCATGGATGTCGGCCGTGGCCTGACCTCGATCAAGGACGACATCGATGTCAAGGTTGTCGTCGAGGCGTTGGAAGCGAAGATCAAGGGCGAACCGACCAAGCTCAGCGATGCCGAATGGACGTCGGTGCGCCAGGAATTCGTGCAGAAGCTGCAAGCGTCGCAAGCCGCGAAGGCCAAGGAAGAAGCCGAAACCAACCAGAAGGCCGGCGATGCATTCCTGGCCAAGAACAAGAGCATGAAGGGCGTGAAGGTCACGGCTTCGGGCTTGCAGTATGAAGTGATCAAGCAGGGCACCGGTTCGAAGCCGGTCAAGACCGACTCCGTGACCGTGGATTACACCGGAACCAAAATCGACGGCACCAAGTTCGACAGCTCGATCGATCGCGGCCAACCGGCGAAATTCCCGCTGGCCAATGTCATCCCGGGTTGGACCGAAGGTTTGCAGTTGATGCCGGTGGGTTCGGAATACAAGCTCTTCATTCCGGCCAAACTGGCCTACGGCGAACACGGCCCCGCGCCGATTGGTCCGGATGCGACCCTGATCTTCGACGTCAAGCTGATCAGCATCGACAAGCCGGCCGAAGCGGCGAAAGCCGAGCCGGGCAAGCCGGTCATCGTGCCGCCGGCCAAGCACTAAGTCCGGTTGTATTTCGGCAAAAGGCGCGGAGTGATCCGCGCCTTTTGTGTTTTTGCGGCGGACGCCGCCGATCACTACAATGCGCGTTCGCCATCCGCGCATCGCGCGCGAACTCTGGAACCCGCATGCGCATCACCCTGTTTGGCACCGGTTATGTCGGTCTGGTCACCGGAACCTGCCTGGCCGAAGTCGGCAACGATGTCGTTTGCGTCGATGTCGATGCGGCCAAGATCGCCGGTCTGGAACGCGGCCAGATGCCGATCTTCGAGCCGGGTCTGGCCGATCTCGTCGCCGCCAATCACGCCAATGGACGTCTGCGTTTCACCACCGATGCGCAAGCTGCCATTGCCCACGGCCAGATGATGTTCATTGCCGTCGGCACGCCGCCCGATGAGGATGGCAGTGCCGACTTGTCGCATGTGCTGACGGTGGCACGCAGCATCGGGCAGCACGTCGACGGTTATCGAGTCGTCGTCAACAAATCCACCGTGCCGGTCGGTACCGCCGATCGTGTGCGTGAGACGATTGCCGCGGAACTTGCGGCACGTGGCGCGAAGGTCGAATTCGACGTCGTTTCCAATCCGGAATTTCTCAAGGAAGGCGATGCGGTAAAGGATTGCATGCGCCCGGATCGCATCGTGCTCGGCGCCGACAGCGAACGCGCGATCGAATTGCTCAAGACCTTGTATGCGCCGTTCAACCGCAATCACGAGCGCATCGTGCTGATGGATGTGCGTTCGGCCGAGCTGACCAAATATGCGGCCAATGCCATGCTCGCGACCAAGATCAGTTTCATGAACGAGATGGCGAACATCGCCGAGCGCGTCGGCGCCGACATCGAACTGGTGCGTCACGGTATCGGTTCGGATCCGCGCATCGGCTATTCTTTCATCTATCCCGGCGCCGGCTACGGCGGTTCGTGTTTTCCCAAAGACGTGCAGGCGCTGGAGCGCATCGCGCGCGGCCAAGGCTACGAAGCGCGACTGCTGGACGCGGTCGAAGCGGTCAATCGCGATCAGAAAGAAAAAATATACGAATTGATTATGCGGCATTTTTCCGGCGTGCTGGCGGGCAAGACGATTGCGCTGTGGGGATTGGCGTTCAAGCCCAACACCGACGACATGCGCGAGGCGCCGAGCCGGCGTCTGCTCGAACAACTCTGGGCCGCGGGCGTGAAGGTGCGCGCCTACGATCCCGAAGCGCGCGCCGAGGCGCAGCGGATTTATGGCGCGCGTGCCGACCTGGTTCTTTGCGACGATGCTCACGCGGTACTCGATGGCGCTGATGCGCTTGCCATTCTGACCGAGTGGAAGGCGTTCTGGAGTCCTGATTTCGAGCGCATCCGTACCGGCCTGCGTACGCCGGTCATTTTCGACGGCCGCAATATCTACGAGCCGCAGGCGGTCGAAGCCGCGGGCATCGCCTATTACGGCATCGGTCGCGGTCGCAGTCTGCGGCGGACGGATAAACGTCCATGAATTTTGCGCTGCGCATCGAAGATGCCCGTATCGCCATCGTCGGTCTGGGCTACGTTGGTCTGCCGCTGGCAGTTGCGCTCGGGCGTGAATTTCCGGTCCTGGGCTTCGATCTCAATCCGGCGCGCGTGGCCGAGTTGCAATCCGGGCGCGACGGCACCGGTGAAATGGAAACCGCGGAACTCGCCGCCGCGGCGAAACTGCGATTCAGCGCTGACGCGGCCTTGCTGAAAGATTGCAATGTAACCATCGTTGCCGTGCCGACGCCGGTGACACCGCACAAATGGCCGGATCTGACGCCGTTGATTGCGGCCAGCGAAACCATCGGCCGGACGCTCAATCGCGGCGATGTGGTGATCTACGAATCCACGGTCTATCCGGGCGCGACCGAGGAAGTCTGCGTTCCGGCGCTTGAGCGCGCGTCGGGCTTGCGCTGCAACGAGGATTTCTTCGTTGGTTACAGTCCCGAGCGCATCAATCCCGGTGACAAGACACGGCGGCTCGCGGATATCGTCAAGATCACGTCGGGTTCGACACTGCAGGCAGCGGAATTCGTCGATGAGCTGTATCGCAGGATCATCCGCGCCGGCACTTATCGCGCGCCAAGCATCCGCGTGGCCGAAGCGGCCAAGGCGATCGAGAACACCCAGCGCGACGTTAATATCGCCCTGGTCAACGAACTCGCACTGATTTTCTCGCGGCTCGGTATCGATACCGAGGAAGTACTGAAGGCGGCTGCAACCAAATGGAATTTTCTCAATTTTCGCCCCGGCCTGGTCGGCGGTCACTGCATCGGCGTTGATCCGTATTATCTGATCCACAAGGCGAACGAAGCGCACCATCATCCGGAACTGATCAGCGCCGCGCGTCGCATCAACGAAGGCATGAGCGCGCATGTCAGCGCACAGGTGTTGCGCCTGATGGCGCTCAAGCAGATCAACGTGGTCGGCAGCCGCGTGCTGATCCTGGGCATCACCTTCAAGGAAGATTGCCCGGATCTGCGCAATACCCGGGTGCGCGAAATTGTCGATGAGTTGCGCGCCTGTCATGCGCATGTCGATGTTTTCGATCCGCATGCCGACAAGGGCGAATGCGAACGCGAATGCGGCATCCGGCCGATCGACGCGCCGCCGGTAGGTGCCTACGATGCCATCGTACTGGCCGTGGCGCATCGCGAATTCCGTGCTCTCGGTATCGCCGGCGTGCGCGCTTTCGCAAAACCTGGCGCGGTGATCTATGACGTGAAGTATGTGTTGCCGGCAGATGCCGTCGATGGACGACTCTGACATGGGCGCGAATTTGGAACAACGCCTGACCGAACTCGAAGTGCGCATCGCATTTCTCGATCGGACCGTGCAATCGCTGGATTCGACCGTCGCCAATCAGGATCGTATCCTCGCCGAGATGCAACGCGAATTCGAGCGGCTGCGCGGCGAACTCGGCGGAATCCGGCAATCGCTGACGCACGACGTCCACGACGAACCACCGCCCCCGCATTACTGATTCAGGTCTTGCCATGTCCGATTCCCTGCGCGATCAGTTGCTGAAAAGCGGGCTCGTGAAGAAGCCGCGGATCGAGGCGAAGCCATCCTCGCCGCCGCGCGCCGGGGTCGCCACAAAACCGCACCCGGTCAGGCCAGCGCCGAAGCGCACGGATGAGGTCGATCTTGCGCGTGCTTACGCATTGCGCGCGCGCCAGGAAAACACCGAGCGCGAACGTGAGCAGCGCGAAACCGAGCGGATTGCACGTGAGAAGAAAGAACGCAAACAGAAACTTGTCGCGCTGCTTGCCGGCAAGGCGCTGAACATCGCCGATGCGGAAGTGGCGCGGCATTTTCCGCACGGCAACAAGATTCGCCGTATCTATTGCACGCCCGATCAATTGGTCCAGCTCAATCGTGGCGAATTCGCCGTGGTGCAATTGGCCGGACGCTATCTGCTGGTCGAGCGTGAAATCGCATTGCAGGCACAGGCAATCCAGGCCGAGGCCCTGGTCTTGCTGTGCGATCCCAATGCGCCGGGCGAGGATGATGTGCCGGCAGATCTGGTGTGGTGATTGACTGGAATGTGATCGCCTGCACGAGTACGTAACGCGATTTCAGTTAGCGTGCTGCGATGGATTCTTGCGGGAGGCTTCCATGCGTGTGCTTATGCTGCTGCCGTTTTTCGTTTGCGGAACCGTTGCCGCCGACACGTTGCCGCGATTCCCGCCAAATGCAGTGTGGTATCAGGATGTGAGTGCGCCGGCCCTCAAGCATCCGAATTCTGACGCCATGCTCACGCATTTGAGCAGTCTCGGCGGTTGGGGCATGGGTGCTACGTCATTCCAGATTGATTTTTCGTTTTACGTACTGCACGCAAGCAGTGGCATTCCTACCACGCCTGTAGTTCCACTTGGCGGCGCCGACAACTATTACTATCCCGATTGTGGCGATTTCCCGCCGCACAGTCCGCTGCTGGCTCCGGTGCCTCTGCCGATTCCGCTACCGAGCCGCGGCGGTATCGAAGGTACGGGGCCGCCATACGGCGCGTCGATGCCCAGCTACACATGTAACAATAACAACAACGACTGCCACATGCTGATCGTGCAGGGCAATACCTTGTACGAGTCCGGCAACAGCAATGTCACCGGTGGCAATGTCGAAGCCGAGTGCGCGCTAACCTGGGATCTGACCAAGGTCTATCCGCGTCAGGGTCGAGGCGAACAATGCACCAGTACCGATGCTGCGGGATATCCGGTCGCCCCGCTGCTGTTCAACGCTGATGAAATGTACGCGGCGGAGCAGGTGCCCAATGGCGATCTCGGTCATGCGATCCGCTTTATCCTGAAGAATTCGCGCATGATGAAGGGTGCCTACGTGCATCCGGCAAATCACGGCACCAGTGGCACGGGCGAACACGGAGCCAGTGACACCAATCCAAACGCGGTTCCGTACGGTTCGCGCTTGCGTCTGAAAGCGAGTTATCCGGTCGCGTCATTCATTGCCGGGAATGTGGCCGATGGCGGGGCAGCGGCAACAGCCGCCGCACGAGTGCTGCTACGAACGTTGCAAAAATACGGCATGGTGCTGTCCGATGGCGGCAGTGTGCCACTCACTGCAGAATCGGATTACTACACGACCTACAAATGGACCGAATTCGGCATGGATCCGAACTCGCAAAGCGGCGGTCAGGTACTGTTTGGGATTCAGGTCACCGATTTCGAGGTCGTCTACACGGGCCCGACGATTCCTTTGACCTACAACTGTGTGCCGACTCCGGCCGATTTCATCTTCATCGACGGTTACGATTACTGAGGCATCTGCTCAGAAATCCATGAAGTATCCACCATTCACCGGAATGTTCGCGCCGGTGATAAAGCCCGACTCTTCGGCGCAGAGAAAATCCACCACACGGGCGATTTCCGATGGTTCGCCGAGTCGTCCGACCGGAATTCCGGCGACGATCTGATTGCGCACGTTTTCCGGAATCGCCGCGACCATCGCCGTATTGCAATAGCCCGGCGACACACTGTTCACGGTCACGCCCTTGCGTGCGACTTCGCGCGCTAGCGCCATCGTCAAACCGTGCATGCCGGCCTTGGCGGCGGAGTAGTTGGTCTGGCCGAACTGACCGGTTTGGCCGTTGACCGACGAGATGTTGACGATGCGGCCGAAGCCGCGCTCGCTCATTCCCTCGATCACGTTGCGGCAGGTGTTGAACACGCCATCGAGATTGATGTGCAGCACGTCGGCCCATTGCTGCGGACTCATTTTGCGCAGCGTAGTATCGCGGGTGATGCCGGCGGCGTTGACGAGAATTTCGACCGGGCCGTATTGGGTTTCAACGCGCTTGATCGCGCTGCTGCAGTCGTCGAAATCGCCGACGTTGATTGGCTCGAAAACAATCCGATCGGCGAACTCCGCAATCTCGCCATGAAATTCGGCGAGACGCTCGGCGCGGCTGCCCAGATCCGCAGCGATCACGCGGCGTCCCGACCGCGCCAGGAATTTGCAGATTTCCGTTCCCAGCCCGCCGATGCCGCCGGTGACGAGTGCAACACGTTCGCTCATTTTATTTCCCCGTATTTGAAAGATGCGGCCAGAAAGGCTGCTTCCTGGCCTGTGCAATCAGGGACGATTGCGTGAATTACCGCACCGCTCGCGATGGCGCAGCGCAGCAAACGCGCGATGGTAGGCAGCAGGGCGTGCGGTGTCAAACCACCCACCGCAGGATCAGGACTTGGAATCCTTGGCGGGTGCAGCTTTGGCCGAACCGGCGGCGGCGGTAAGGAAACCTTCCTGCACCGATTTCCACAAATCCATATTGCGCTCGGTCATGTCGTTGAGCATCGACCACGGCGTCTGGCCGAGGATATTGTTGAGCTGGCTGCGAAATTTCGTTTGCTGGTCGAGAAAAATCTGCAGGCTCTTTTCGAGGTAACTGCCCATGAAACCCTGCATGGAATCACCGTAGAAGCGAATTACCTGCGACAGCAATTGCGTGGTGAACATCGGTTGCCCGGTTTCCTCGTGCTCGGCGATGATCTGCAGCAGAACCGATCGGGTGAGATCGTCGCCGGATTTGGCGTCGCGGACTTCGAAATCCTCGCCGTCGATCACAAGCTGACGCACTTCCTCGAGCGTGATGTAGCTCGAAATCTCGGTGTCGTAGAGCCGGCGGTTCGGATATTTCTTGATGATGCGTACTTGTGCCATGCGGCAAAGTTAGCAGATTGTGACGCGGCGCACCAGTTCGGTTGCTGCGCAGCATTGTCTATGCGAAAGCCTGCAAGCAGGCCGCTGCAAGCAACCATCCCTGGTGCGTTGCCGTTCGGCATCCGTGCCTCACCAGAAAACGGTGCATGGAATGCCATTTAAGGCATTCCATAAGCGCGCCGTTTTCTACCACCCCATATATTGCCCGCCGTTGATGGCAAGGTTGGCGCCGGTGATCCAGCGGGCTTCGTCGTTGGTGAAAAACGCAACCGCGTAGGCGACTTCGTCGGGGTCGCCGAGGCGGCCGATCGGAATCTGCGCGGCGATCTTGGCGCGCACGTCTTCGGGTACGGCCATCACCATTTCGGTAGCGACATAGCCGGGCGATACCGTATTCACGGTGATGCCGAACTTGGCGTTCTCCTGCGCCAGGGAAATGGTAAATCCATGCATGCCGGCTTTCGATGCGGCGTAATTGGCCTGGCCATACTGGCCTTTCTGGCCGTTGATCGAACTGATCTGGATGATGCGGCCCCATTTGCGATTGCGCATGCCGTCGATCACCGGGCGAGTCATGTTGAAACAGGAATTGAGGTTGGTGTTGATCACTTCCTGCCACTGCAGCGCCGACATCTTGTGGAACGTGGTATCGCGCGTAATACCGGCATTGTTCACGAGAATGTCGATGGGGCCGAGCTTGTGTTCCACCGCCTTGACGATGCTCTCTGCGGCGCTGACATCGCCGACATCGCCGGGCACGATCGCGACGTTCACGCCTTGCGCCTTCATATGCGCTGCCCAGGCGTTGGCCTTGGCTTCGTCGCGATAATTCGTCGCGACTTTGTGTCCCAGCGATGTCAGACGTTTGACAATGGCCGTGCCGATGCCGCCGGTGCCGCCGCTAACCAACGCTACTCGTGCTGTCATGACTCCCTCCGGGGATTGGAAATTCTGCCGGGCGATTGTACACGCGTATCACGATGGCCCAAGCTCAGGCCGCTTCCGGCCGTGCGCGCCAAGGCTGCCAGATCGAAGTCCGCAGTCGCGACGGCAAGCAGGCCATCTACCGTCATGCGCGTCGGACGTTTGTACAAACCGAGAAACGTCAATGCCGCACACAGGGCAGGAATCGGATCGTGACGATCCACCGGCTGGTCACGATCCTGTTTGGAAAGCTTCCGGCCTGCGACGTCCAGCACCAGGGGCAGGTGCACGTAAGCAGGAGTTGGCAGCCCGAGCAGCCGCTGCAGGTAAATCTGTCGCGGTGTGGAGTCGAGCAGGTCGGCTCCACGCACGATTTCGGTGATGCCTTGAAGCGCATCGTCGACGACCACCGCGAGCTGGTACGCATACCAGCCTTCGAGCCGCCGGATGACGAAATCGCCCACATCACGGCGCAAATTTTGCGATTGCGGCCCCAACAGCAAATCGTTGAAGCCGATCGTGATATCCGGCGCGTGCAGGCGCCACGCGCATTCGCGCGACGAATCGGTCGGCGCGATGCAGGCGTCGCGATGCAGTCCGCCATGCGCATCCAGATCGCTGCGGCTGCACGCGCAAGCGAACGCATGGCCGGCATCGCGCAAGCGCTGGAATGCCTGCTCGTACGCCGCCTCGCGCTGGCTCTGGAATACGACGGGTTCGTCCGATTCCATGCCGAACGCGGCCAGCGTGGCGAGGATATCGGCGGCGCTGCCGGGAACCTCGCGCGGCGGGTCGAGGTCTTCGATACGGACGAGCCAGATACCGTTGACTGCGCGTGCGCGAATCCAGCTGCCAACGGCGGCGACGAGCGAGCCGAAGTGCAGCGGACCGGTAGGCGAGGGGGCGAAACGGCCTCGATACGTCATGATCAATGCTTCTTGAATTCCGGCCAGTTTACCCAAAGCTATTCTCGCATCCGCAACCGAAGAGGCTACCCATGCTGCGCATCATCCTGTTTCTTGGCACCAACCTCGCCATCATGCTGGTGCTCAGCGTCGTGGCCTCGATCTTCGGCCTGGATCGATGGGCCTACAACCAGGCAGGCATCAATCTGCAAGGCATGCTGGTCATGTGCGCCGTGTTCGGCATGGGCGGCGCCTTTATTTCACTGGCGCTGTCGAAGACCATCGCCAAGCATTCCGTGGGTGCGCAGATCATCACTCAAGCGCGTGGTGCGGACGAGCAGTGGCTGCTCGACACCGTTGGTCATCATGCACGTAACGCCGGCATCGGCATGCCCGAGGTGGCGCTGTACGACGCCCCGGAAATGAATGCCTTCGCCACCGGCATGAGCCGCAATCACGCGCTGGTCGCGGTCAGCACCGGCTTGTTGCGCAGCATGGATCGCGATCAGATTTCCGCCGTGCTCGGCCACGAGATCACTCACGTTGCCAATGGCGACATGGTCACGATGGCCTTGATTCAGGGCGTACTCAACACCTTCGTCATGTTTCTCGCCCGCATTCTTGGCAGCGTGATCGACGGCAGCCTGGGCGACCGCGACAACAACCGCGGCGGTGGTTTCGGCTACTTCATCATCGTGATGGTGTTGCAGACCGTGCTGGGGTTTCTCGCCACCATCATCGTCATGTGGTTCTCGCGCTGGCGCGAATTTCGTGCCGATGCCGGCGGTGCAAAACTCGGCAGCCGTGCGGGCATGATCGCCGCATTGCAGACGCTCGCCGGCAATCACGGACCGAGCGTATTGCCCAAGGCGGTGCAGGCGTTTGGGATTTCCGGCGACAGCGGCGTGGCGCGGCTGTTCATGAGCCATCCGCCGATCGAAGAACGCATCGCCGCGTTGCGCAATGCGGCGTAATGCGGAACTCAGGCCGTTTCGTAGGCCATGATTTTTTCGGGTTCCTGCAGGAAATTGCCCTGCACGAAATTGACGCCGCAGGAAAACAGGATCGACATGCTGGCGGCGTCTTCGACGAACTCGGCAACGGTGAGTTTGCCGGCGTGATGCGCCTGATCGCATAGCTCCTTGATCTTTTCCTGGTTTTCCTTGTTCTTCGGCAGTTCGGCCATGAAGCTGCGGTCGAGTTTGAGATAGTTCGCGTCGACATGCTTGAGCAACTGGAATGAGTTCAGGCCCGAGCCGAACTGTTCCAACGCAAACCCGCAGTGCATCTGCTTGAGGCCGGTGACGAAGGCGCGTGCGGGTTTGAGGCTCGTCACGACCTTGCTTTCCGGCATCTCGAACACCAACGCGTCGCCGCGCAGGCGTGCGTTCTTCAGTTGCTGCGCAATCCAGGGCAACAGGGTTTGATCATCCAGCGATTGCGGCGTCAGCTTGACGAAGAATGTGGTCTTGTGGCCGGCTTTCTCGCGCTCGGCCAGGGCCTTGATGGCACTTGAGATTACCCAACGGTCGATGCCGGGCATCAGTCCGTGGTGCTCGGCGATCGGCATGAAGAAGTTCGGGGTGATCTCGCCCTTGGGTCCTTGCATGCGCAGCAGGATTTCGTAGAACTCGCCCTCGGCGCCGTGCAGGCTGATGATCGGCTGATAGAAAAGGATGAAACCGTTGTTGGCCAGCGCATCCTTGACCAGGGTCAGCCAATGCCGGTTCTTTTCCTCGTCGGCCTTGTCCTTTGCCGAGGCGTCGAACAAGTTGACGCGGTTACCGCCCTCGGTCTGCGCGGTACGCAGCGCCGTGCTCGCCTGAGTAAGCACGGCCTGGGCATTGGCGTTTTTCTCGCCGATCAGGGCGCCACCAATGCTGACGTTGGCGTTCACCGATTGCTTGCCGACTTCGAAGATCCGTTCCTCGAACGCGTGGCGCAGGGTTTCGCCGAGCTGGCGCATTTCATCCGCGTTGCGTCCGCTGACGAGCACGCCGAAGGTGTGCTCGCCGAAACGCCCGGCGATATCGGATTCCTTGATGTGTCGGCGCATCAGGTTGGCCATGTCGCCAAGCAGAAGGTCGGCGTTGCCCAGGCCCACCGTGTCGAGCAGGTGCCTGAAGTTATCCGCTTCCACCAGCATCAGCGCCTGATCGCGTTTGCCTTTTGCGGCATCGCCGATCATGCGATCCAGTTCGGCTAGACAATGCTGGCGATTGAACAGATCGGTGACCAGATCCTTCGATCGCAAAACGTCAAGTTCTTTGGCCAGTTCCGTATTCATGGTCTGCTGGCGGAAGATGATTTGCTGGCAGCTTTCGCCTTCGTAGCTGGCTTCGGCGAATTCCATCGTCGCATCGAAGCTCGAGCCATCGGAACGCTGCGCCTTCAGATTCAGTTTCTGCGGCGGCTTTTCGCCCTTGGACAGTTTTTTCAACAGCGTCTTGAAATCATCCGCATCGTCGGGCGCGATCATGTCCAGCACCGACATGCCTTCGATTTCCTCGAAGTCCTCAAACCCAAAAACCTCCAGATACGCCTTGTTCGCACGCACGTGCATGCCTTCGTGGACGTAGGCGATCGGATCGCGCGAGGAATCCAGCAGCGCATCGCAGCGACGCTCGGTTTCGCGTAAGGACGATTCCAGTCGGCGCACGCTGCGGCGCATGTTCAGGCCTTCGAATTCGCGCTTGACGATGGATTGCACATGCTCGGCGCGATTGCGCAACGCCAGCGCGCGCGCGCCGGCGGCGAAGGCGCTGACGATGGTATCTTCGGACGCATTCGTGGTGACGGCGATTACCGCGATATCCTTGCCGCCGCGGTTGGCCGTGGCGGCGACATCGGCCAGTTTCAGCCCCTTGGCGCCGAGATTGAAGAGGATGATGTCCGGCGTTTGCGCTTCGAGTTGCGTGCCGAGTTCGTCGGAATTTCCGGCACGCGCCGGACGCAGCGCGATGCCGCCGTTGCGCAGCATGCTGATGAGCTGTTCGGCTTCATCCTCCGAGTCTTCGATCAGCAGCAGCTTGATAACGGTGTCTTGTTTGGTCATTGGATAAAGCGTCGGGGGCAGATACAGGTTGTACTCGATTCTGGCGGGCTTTTCCAGCGGACGAATGGCCTATTTACGTGAATGAACGGTTGCCGTTGTCTCATAACGGCGACTTGGCCGCAGCGCCGGCGATCTCGCGCACCAATCGCGGCACCAGATAGCCAGAGAGTTGTCCGCGCAAGGTATCGACCAGCGCACGCGCAGTATTGTCGTCCACGAGAAAATGCGCCGCGCCGGCGACGCGATCGAGCTGATGCAGGTAATACGGCACGACGCCCACGGCGAACAGGCGTTCGGAGAGGCTGGCCAGCGCTTCCACGCTGTCGTTGATGCCGCGCAACAACACCGATTGATTGAGCAGATTGACGCCGCTCGCGCGCAGGCGCGTGCAGGCATCGGCAACGGCGTCATCGATTTCATTGGCATGATTGGCATGCAGCACGACCGCGACCGGCCACGGCAACCGCCGTAACCAGGTTGCCAGTTCCGTATCCACACGTTCCGGCAGGACCACGGGCAGGCGTGTATGGATGCGCAGGCGTTGCAGATGCGCGATCGGCGTCAGTGCATCGGTCAGCTCGGCCAGCTTCGGTGTCGATAACGACAGGGGATCGCCGCCGGACAGAATCACTTCGTTGATCGACGTGTCGCTGCGGATCGACTCGATGGCTCCGCGCCAATGGCCGGCCGCGGCGGTTTCCTCGGCATAGGGAAAATGACGGCGGAAACAATAGCGGCAATTCACCGCGCACGAACCGGTGGCGATCAGCAGGGCGCGGCCTGGATATTTGTGCAGCACGCCCGTTGCCTGGCGCGCATCCAGATCGCCGACCGCGTCGTGGCTGAATCCTGCCACGTCGAGCAACTCGGCCACTTGCGGCAAAACCTGCAACAGCAAGGGATCGGCCGGGTCGCCGCGACGCATGCGGGCGATGAATCCACGCGGCACGCGCAAGGCAAAACCGGTATCGGTGCCGGGCAACAGTGCGCCGGCAAGATGGCCAAGATCGAGTAGATCAAGCAGCTCCCGCGGATCGGTCACAGCCTCGCGCCAGAGTCGGCGCCAGTCGGCCACGATTGGTGCGAAACCCTGCACGCGCCGCGTGTTCCCGGTTATCATTGCGTCTTCCATCAGACCATTTTATCCGCATTTCGCATGCGGCAACGGAGCGAGTATGGCCAGCTATGGCATGAATGATGTCAAGAACGGCATGAAGATCATCGTCGACGGGTATCCGTGTTCGATTGTCGATACCGAATACGTCAAACCCGGCAAGGGCCAGGCCTTCACCCGGGTCAAGTACCGCAATATCAAGACCGGGCGCGTCGTGGAACTGACGATGAAATCCACCGATTCGCTCGATGCCGCCGACGTGCTCGATCAGGATATGGAATATTTGTACAGCGACGGCGAGTTCTGGCACTTCATGCACCCGGACACACACGAACAGATCGCCGCGGATAAAAACTCCATGGTCGATGCCGAGAAGTGGCTCAAGGGCAACGAAATCTGCATCGTCACGCTGTGGAATGGCGCGCCGCTGACGGTAAGTCCGCCGAACTTCGTCGAACTGCTGATCGTGGAAACCGATCCAGGCGTGAAGGGCGACACCGCCGGCAGCGGCGGCAAACCGGCCAAACTCGAAACCGGCGCGACCGTGCGCGTACCGCTGTTCGTGCCGAATGGCGAAAAGATCAAGGTCGATACGCGCACCGGCGAGTATGTCGGGCGCGTGAAATGACGCAGCGGCCGGCGAGCTCGCGACACGAGTGGAGTGCCGATGCGTCATCCCGGCAGGGAATGCCGGGATCCATATGGCATGGATGCGGTGTTGTCGATCGATATGCATTACCGTCCTTGGTCACTGGATTCCGGCAGTCCATGCCGGAATGACAAGTTGAGGAGGCCATGATCGACCAACTCCTCGAAGCCCGCTGGGTCGTTCCGGTCGAGCCGCATGGCGTGGTGCTGGAACATCACGCCGTCGCGCTGGCCGGCGACTGCATCGCCGAGGTGTTGCCGATTACGGCGGCACGCGCAAAGTATACGAATGTCAAACGTATAGATTTATCCGGACATGCGCTGATTCCCGGGCTGGTCAACGCGCACACCCACAATCCAATGACGCTGTTGCGTGGCATCGCCGACGATCTGCCGCTGATGGTCTGGTTGCAGCAACATATCTGGCCGGTCGAAGCGAAGGTGATCGGGCCGGAGTTCGTGCGCGCCGGTGTCGAACTGGCCATCGCCGAGATGCTGCGTGGCGGCACCACTTGCTGCAACGAGAATTATTTTTTCCCCGACGTGCAGGCGGCGACGTATCTA
>JANWJJ010000019.1 GCA_025451955.1 Rudaea sp.
GATGAAGGCCGGCAGACGCTTGCGCGCATAGGGAAACAGCACGTCCTTGACAAAGCTCGCTGAACTCGTCGTGCCTTCGATGTCGGTGAGAATCGCTCGGATCATGTCTTATGCTCCACTTGCGCGGCGTAAGCGCCTTCGATCGCACGCTTGACGCCGACGGGATCGGCGACGCGTTCGAACACCAGGCTGCTTTCGCCGCGCCCGGTCACGCGCACATTGCCATAGCCGAGCAACCGGCCCCAGGTCGTTTGATGCAAGTCGACGGTTTCGATCGCGGTGAGGCGCACTTCCTCGGTTTCGCGGCCAACGATGCCGGTCTTGTGCACGACACGCTGCGTGGTCACGCCCATCTCGATGCCGCGCAATCGCAGCCATTCGTAGATCGTGATGAAGATGCCGACAATGACCGGAATCAGCACAATGCCGAGGATCAGGCGGCCCTTGGCCATCCAGTGCAATTGGAAGTGCGCGACGATGGTTTCGCCTGGCGCCAGCGATTCGTCGAGGTAGCTCATGCGGCCACCGATTCGGCAGGCAAACGTGGAAATTTCCCGGCGATGTCGCTGCCGGTGAAATTCGCAACCCAGCCTTCCTTATTGGTGAACAGGCGAATCGCGATGAAGTAGGGCGCTTCACTCATGTCGAACCAGTGGCGTGTGTTGTCGGGCACGCCGATCAGATCGCCCTGTTCGCACAGCACTTCGTAGACCTTGTCACCGATGTGCAGGGTGAACTGGCCGCGGCCGGCAACGAAGAACCGCACCTCGTCCTCGGAATGCGTATGCTCGTTGAGGAATTTCTGACGCAGCACGGCGCGGTCCGGGTGATCGGGATTGAGGCTGATCACATCCACGGCCTGGTAACCATTTTCGCGCTGCAGGCGCTCGATGTCCGCGCGATATGCCGCGATCACTTCGTCCTGACTTGCCCCGGGAACAACCGGTTGCGAGGCCGCCCAGCGCTCGAAGCGCACGCCGACACGGCCGAGTTCGCGCGCGATTTCGGCATGATCGATGGACGTTTTCTGCGGTGCCTTGGCGTTGGTTTCAGCGTAGATGCGCAATTGACTCATACTGATGATCTCGTTTTGTTCAACAACAGCAAATCCAGTTCGCAGCCGAGCAGAAACTCGAAGGCTTCGATATGACGCTCAGCTTCGGCCATGTCACGGCCCCAGGTGTAGATGCCATGGCCATCGATCAGATAGCCATATAAGGGTTTATCCGTCTGAATCCAGGCCTCGACGCGCGCGACAAGTTCCGGCATGTCCTGGGTATTCGGAAATACCGGCACATCAATGCAGGCCGTGTGGGTGGTGTGACCTGCAATGGCCTTCAGTAGTTCATAGCCTTCGAGGCGCACGACGCCGGTCGTCGCAAACAGTCGCGATGCCACCGTCTGCGTGCGCGAATGGGTGTGCAGCACGGCGTTCGCGTCGGCGTAGTGGTGATAGATCTGCGTGTGCAGCAGGGTTTCCGCCGACGGTCGCGCCGATGTGCCAACGGCACGGCCGTCCATGTCGATCACCATGACATCATCCGGCGTCAACGTGTCCTTGTCGCACCCGGAAATCGTGATTGCGGCGTGCGCCGTGTCCAGGCGCATCGAGAAATTGCTGCTGGTCGCCGGCGTCAGACCCTGCGCGCCGAGCTTGCGACCGGCGGCAGCGATGGCGAGTGCACAAGCGGAGAGTTGGGCAGAGGTGTAACTCACGAGAAGTCCGTAACGGCCAGGTACCGGACAACTATAGCCGATGCCCATGTTGCACGTCTCGCCAACTGAGACGCTGTCCTGTCACAATCGGCGCAGGTTTCAACAAGGTGCTGCGACGTGCCGATCAATCCGAATGAAATGTTGCTGTGGAGCCTGATCGCGCTGGCTGCGTTCGTGACCGGTGCGTTGTTGGCGTGGCTGCTCGGGCGCACGCGGGCACGCGCTGCGGACCGTGATCTACAGCGTTTGCAGGGCGAGCTTGGAACGACTGCGCATGAATTGGGCGAACAGCGTGAGCGCGTCGTTGTGCTGACGAATGAGCGTGCGGTTCTTGCGGGGCGCATGGAGAGGCTCGCGCAGATCGAGCAAGAACTCACCGAGAAACGCGCCGAGGCCTTACGTCTGATCGAAGCGCGCCAGCGTGCCGAGCAGCAGGCAACCGAATTTGCCACGCGCCTGCATGAGCAGAAGCAGGCCGCACAGGAGCGAATTTCGCTGTTCGAGCAAACGTTGAACGACAAGTTCAAAGCGCTTTCTGCCGATTTGCTGGAAGGGCAAAGCAAGAAATTCACCGAGCAGAATCAGACGAATCTCGGCATTTTGCTTAATCCGTTGCGCGATCAGCTCGACGGATTCCGTAAACGCGTGGACGAAGTGTACGACCAGGAAAACCGCGAGCGGGCGGGACTCCGGTTTGAGATCGACGCGCTGAAGAATCTCAACCAGCGCATCAGCGAAGACGCGATCAATCTCACGCGCGCGCTCACTGGCGATGCGCAGACGCAGGGCGCATGGGGCGAGATGGCGCTGGAAAGATTACTGGAAATTTCCGGTTTGCAAAAAGGCCGTCATTACGATGTCCAGGTCGTACTGGCGGACGCTGCCGGCGGCAGGCCGCGTCCGGATGTGATCGTGCGTCTGCCGGAAGGCCGCGACATCATCGTCGATGCCAAGGTTTCGCTCACTGCCTGGGAACGCTATTGCGGTGCCGTCGATGCGGGTGAACGCGACGCGCAGCTAGCCGCGCACCTGGTGTCGTTGCGCCGGCACGTCAAGGAACTGGCTGACAAGCGCTACGCCGATCTGCCAGGCGTGAACTCGCTGGAATTCGTGCTGATGTTCGTGCCGGTGGAAGCCGCCTATATCGAGGCGGCGCGCCGCGACGATTCGCTGCATGCATTTGCTTTGGAGAAACAGGTCGTGATCGTGACGACGTCGACTTTGTTGGCGACCCTGCGTACGGTGTCGAGTCTGTGGAAGTTCGACGACCGCAATCGCAATGCAACCGATATTGCCGAGCGCGCCGGCAAGCTTTACGACAAATTCGTCGGGTTCATCAGCAATATCGAAGATGTCGCCGGCAAACTCGACACCGCCCGCAATGCCTTGGGCGACGCACGCAGCAAACTTGTTGATGGGCGCGGCAATCTGGTGTGGCAAGTCGAAGAGCTGCGCAAACTTGGCGCAAAGGCCTCGAAGGCATTGCCTGAGGCGATGATCGAGCGCGCCCAGACGGAGGAGCAACAACGCCTGGACGCGCCCGGATCAAAAACCGGAAAGCCCGGCGGTAGCGATTGAAACACACCGCGTACCGTCGACAGGCCAAGCCTACCAGACTTGCGGCAGTATGGAAGCACTGAAATAAATTACTTATATTTCAGCGAATTACTGAAAGTATTTCAACTAACTTCGATAGAAGTTCAGCGCGTTTGCGCAGAACCGCGCAGCTTGCTGTGCCGGTAGCCGTAGCCGAAATAGATGGCGAAGCCGATCAGCGTCCACAGGCCCATCAAGGTCCAGTTGTACCAGTTTTCCCAATACAACAGCATCAGGCAGCTCAGCACGCCCAGCACACACGTCACCGGCGCCCACGGCACGCGGAAAGTTCGCGGCAACTCGGGTCGCGTGCGGCGCAGGATCAATACGCCGATGCATACGGCGCAGAAGGCGATCAAGGTTCCCATCGAGACCAGATCACCAAGGATATCCAGCGGGAACACGGCCGCCAGTGCGGCAATGCCGATGCCGGTGATCACCGTGTTGATGTGCGGTGTGCAGTAGCGCGGGTGAATCTTCGAAAAGACCGGTGGCAGCATACCGTCACGGCCCATGATCATGAAGATGCGCGGCTGGGCGATCACCATCACCAGGATCACCGAAGACAAACCGATCAGCGCGCCGATCTCGACCAGCCAGCGCAGCCAGCCGAGTTCCGCGTGCGCCTTCACCGCGGTGACGACAGGCTCGGCGGTGCCAAGCTGGTCGAACGGCAACAGTCCGGTGAGCACGGCAGCCATGCCAATGTATAAAACGGTACAAATCGCCAGCGATGCCAATGTGCCGATCGGCAAGTCGCGTTGCGGGTTCTTGGCTTCCTGCGCGGCGGTGGACGTGGCCTCGAAGCCGATGTAGGCGAAGAACACCAGGGTCGCGGCGCGCATGATTCCGCCCCAGCCGTATTTTTCCGGACCCTGCGCATCGGGGATGAACGGATGCCACAGCTTGGGATCGACGTAATGCCAGCCGGCCACGATGACGATGACGATCAGCGCAACCTTGAGCATCACCATGAAGGTATTGACGCCGCTGGATTCGCGGATGCCAACGTAGCACAGCCAGGTCAGCGCCAGCACGATCGCCACCGCAGGCAGATTGAACAGCGCGCCGGTGGCGACCAGATGATTGTCCATGAACGCCAGCGGCGCATTGGTCAACGCGGGCGGTAGATGCATCCCCATGTGATCGAGCAGGCTGGTGAAATATCCCGTCCAGCTTACAGCAACCGCGGATGCCGATACGCCGTATTCCAGCACCATGTTCCAGCCGATGAACCATGCGACGAGTTCGCCGAGTGTAGCGTAGGCATACGAATACGAGCTGCCCGACATCGGAATCAGGGTGGCGAACTCGGCATAGCACAGCGCGGTGAAACTGCAGCAGACCGCCGCGATGATGAAGGCGAGCACAATCGCCGGGCCGGCATGTTCGGCGGCCGCCTGCCCGGTAATCACGAAGATGCCGCCACCGATCACGGCTCCGATGCCGAGTGCGGTCAGTCCCCACGGCCCGAGTGTGCGTTTGAGACAGGGTCCGTCGCCGCTGTCGAAGTTGGAAAAATCGGTTTTCTTGGCGAGCAGTCGATCGAGCATCATCGTGGCACCGTAAAATCGTAACCGGCGCGCGCACGCCGGCCACGGTGAGAATTACGCGAAGAACGCATGGATCAGGCGACGTTGCCGTTTGCAAGCTGGCTGCGGCGGTATCCATAAAGCCGGTAGACCACCAGGCCGATGACGGCCCAGACCACGAAAACCACCTTGGCAACGATGCTCAGGTTGGCGAACAGCAACACGCAGCCCAGCACCGCAAGCGGGCAGACGATCCAGGCGAACGGTGTACGGAACGGGCGCGGTCGATCCGGTTGCTGTTTGCGCAGGATCAGCACGCCGATCGACACCATCGCAAACGCGAGCAGGGTGCCGGCATTGGACGTATCAGCCAGCTTGCCGACCGGAAACAGCGCCGCACAGATCGACACCACGGCGCCGGTGGCGTAGGTAATCACATGCGGTGTGTGGAAACGCGGATGGATGTCGGAGAAAATATCCGGCAGCAAGCCGTCGCGCGACATGGTGAAGAAGATGCGGGTCTGGCCGAACATCATCATCAGAATGACCGAGGGCAACGCAACAATCGCAGCGATGCCGATCCAATTGCCGATTTCCTGATAGCCGAGTACACGCATGACATGCGCCAGCGGCTCGTTGCTGCATACCAGCGACTGTGCATGATTCACGCAGGCGGCCGCCATTTCCGACGTGCCGGTATCCAGCGGCAGGCCGTTGGCGCCGAGCATCGGCTGCGCGCCGATGGAACCGGCCGCGCCGTAGCCGACGAGCAGATAGAAAATCGTGCAGATCACCAACGAAGCGATCAAGCCGATCGGGATGTTGCGGTTGGGATTCTTGGTTTCTTCCGCGGCCGTGGATACCGCATCGAAGCCGACGTAGGCGAAGAAGATTGATGCCGCCGCGCCGAGCACACCGGCGCCACCCATCGGGCTGCCCCAGCCGCCGGGCAAAAACGGATGCAGATTGCCGCTCTTGGCGGCGGGCACGGCGATCAGGACGAAAACGGTCAGTGCCACAATCTTGATCGCCACCAGCACGGCGTTGACGCGCGCGCTCTTGGACGTACCGATCACTAGCAGCCAGGTCACCGCAATGCCGATCAGAAACGCGAGCAGGTTGAATCCACCACCGGAATATACGCCGGTGCGCAAGTATTCAGGCAGGGCCAGCGCGCCGGGTGCGACTAGACCGAACACATCGGTATGCATGAGCAGACCATTCATGTAGCCCGACCAGCCCACGCAAACGGCGGTTGCGCCGATTGCATATTCGAGCACCAGCGCCCAGCCGACAATCCACGCGACCAACTCGCCCATCACACCATAGGTGTAAGTGTAAGCAGAGCCCGATACCGGAATCATTGCCGCGAGTTCCGCGTAAGCGAAGGCAGCGAGGCCGCAGACGATGGCGGCGATGATGAAGGCCAGAATCATGCCGGGACCGGATTTTTGTGCGGCCTCGGCGGTGAGTACGAAGATACCGGTGCCGATCACGGCGCCGATGCCGAGCAGGGTCAACTGAATCGGCCCCAATTGTCGGGTGAGCGATTTCCTCTCGGCGGTTTTCAGAATCTGGTCGAGTGGCTTGATGCGCCAAAAGATCATTGCATGCTCCCCGAAATATGTGGTGCTGCTGTCGAAAGGCAGCCCGAACCGAGGATGCCTGCGAGGTGATTTTCTGCTGCCGGTGCCGGATCGGCCCCGTAGCTGCCGCTAAAATACGCGACGACCCGCCGGCGGGCAACCGCCATCGTACACTTTCGCCCACAACCGGACTTTTTGCTGCGATGTCCCTTGCACTCACCGCTTCCGATCCGCGCCGGATGTTGCTCGGTTTGCTCGATGCCTGCGCGCCTGCAAGCCGGCGTAGCACCGACATGGTGTGCCTGTATCGCGAGTTCGCCTTGAGCCACGCCGATTGCTTCGAGCGCGCTTGCCTTCCCGGACATTTCACCGGCTCGGCGTGGCTGGTGAGCGCCGATGGCAGACGCACCTTGCTGACCCATCACCGCAAGCTCGGGCGCTGGTTGCAATTGGGCGGACACGCCGACGGCGATGCGGATCTCGTGCGTGTCGCCTTGCGCGAAGCCGAGGAAGAATCCGGACTGCGCGGTTTGCACATCGAACCGCGGATCTTCGATCTGGATCGTCATGAAATCCCCGCACGCGGCAACGATCCGTTGCATTGGCATTATGACGTCCGCTTCGTGGTTCACGCGAGCGCCGACGAAAAGTTCAGCGTCAGCGGTGAATCACACGATCTGGCGTGGCGCGAGATTGCCGACGTCGCCGCCGATGAAACCATCGACGCGTCGGTGCAGCGCATGGCGCGAACGTGGTTGCGGCGCTAAGACGTTGCCTGCCGCGGTATCGCCTCAGGCACGGCCCGAGAATTCTCCGGTCAAGGTGCTGACCAGGATTTTTTCGCCGGTGGTGACATATTCCGGCACCTGAATCTCGATCCCGGTATTGAGTTTGGCCGGCTTCGGGCGCTTGGTCGCGGTCGCGCCCTTGAGTTCGGGCGCGGTATCGACGACTTCGAGAGTTACGGTTGGCGGCAGTTGCAGCGCGATCGGTTGATCGTCGATCAATTGCACATAACAGCCTTCGAGGCCATCGGCGATGAAGCCGGCGGCATCGCCAACCGCGTCGCGGCCAAGCAGGTATTGGGTGTAATCCTCGGCGTCCATAAACACGAAAGTGTCGCCGTCGAGATAGGAATAGTTGACCGCGCGACGGATGACTTCGGTTTCCTTCAGCTCGTCGTCGGCGCGCAGCGACAAGTCGAGTTTCTGTCCGCCGGGAACGCTGTAGAGCGTGAAACGAAACGTCACATTGCCGCCACGCGCGGTGGGTGAACTGCGCTCGATGTCGCGGATCTGCCAGACACGGCCGTTGTGCTCGACGACGTTGCCTTTCTTGATATCGGATGCTTTCATGTTTTGCTCGTCATTCCGGCGGAAGCCGGAATCCAGTGTGGTTTTTTGGTTCGATTGAAACTGGATCCCGGGTCACCGGCTATCCATGGCCTACACGGGATGAGTTCATCCTGAACTCCTCATCTTGATTTTTATTTGGGCGCTAACCGGATGGCGCCATCGACGCGGATCACGCTGCCGTTCAGATAACGGTTTTCGAGGATGAAGGCGACGGTGGCCGCGAATTCCTCGGGTGTGCCGAGGCGCGACGGGTAGGGTACTTGTGCACAAAGGGAATCGTATACGGCTTGCGGCATGCCATCGACCATCGGCGTGTGGAATACGCCGGGAGCCACCGTCATCACGCGTACGCCGATGCGGGCGAATTCGCGCGCCATCGGCAGGGTCATGCCGACGACGCCGCCCTTGGATGCGGAATACGCGGCCTGGCCGATCTGACCTTCGTAGGCGGCAATCGATGCGGTGTTGACGATCACGCCGCGCTCGCCGTCCGCGCCGGGCGCGTTTGCCTGCATGATCTCGGCAGCGGCCTTGGCGACGTTGAAGCTGCCGATCAGATTCACCATCACCGTGGTCTGGAAATTCTTCAGCGGCATCGGCCCTTCCTTGCCGAGTACGCGGCCCGCGCCGAGGATGCCGGCGCAGTTCATCGCAACGTTCAGCCCGGCCATCTGTGCGGCCGCTTGCTTCAACGCGGCAGCGACGCCGTCTTCGCTGGTGACGTCGGTGCGCTGATAACTGGCGTTCGCACCGAGTTCGGCGACGGCTGCAGCGCCTTTTTCATCGTTGATGTCGAGCAAGGCGACTTTTGCGCCGTGCGCTACAAGGTATTTGGCGACGGCAAAACCGAGCCCGGACACACCGCCGGTAACGGCGGCCTTGACTTGATCGAGTTGCATGCAATGCCCTCATGAAAAGTGCGGACAGGAAGTCCGCTTTTTGATCCATGCGATCACGGGCGATCGCAAAAATGGACCGCGCGCATTGTATCCAAAACCCGGCGTCAGAGGTCGCGCAGGTAAAAACGATTGCAGCTGAAGTGCCCGGTGTTGCCGAGTGCGGCGGGGATACGCTGGAACCCCTGTTTTTCATATAGCTTCTGCGCGGCGTCCATGCCAGTGAGCGTTTCCAGATAGCAGGTGAGATAACCCAGAGCGAGTGCGGTGTCGAGGCAGCGCTGGATCAGGGCGGCGCCTGCGCCGCGCCCGCGCAGCTCCGGTAAAAAATACATTTTGCGCAATTCGCAGATGCTGCCATCGCCGCCGCTCAGTGGCGCCACGCCGCCGCCACCAAGCACACGACCCTCGTGTTCGACCACGAAGTAGCTGCGACCCTCACGTGAATAGGCTGTCGCCATATCGCCGACCTCGGTGTCATGAATGGCGAATCCCGGGCCATCGGCCCCGAATTCCGGCATTACAGCGCGAATGATGGCGGCAACGACGGCGTTGTCGGCAATGGCAATTGGCCGGATCAGGAAATCGTTATCGTGCATTGTATAAAAAGAGATAATGCCGCTTATAGCGGGCGCCGGAAGTCCAGGTCATAACGTGAGCCATGCACCAGCACGTGCACGCGTAGATTGGTGATGCTGATCGGCGCGCTGGAATCGGCATCGGCGACGTTGGAGTGTCCGACATCGGCCGGATCGATGACGGTAATGCCGCCGTGACCAACGACTTCCATCACGTTATCCGGGCCGATAAAGGCGGCGGTGTCCGGGTCGATGCCTACGCCGAGCGCGAACGGATTCAGTGCCAGCGCGCCCAACAGACGACCGAGGCGATCCGCACTGGCGCCGCCTTGGTCGATCACGAGACGATTCGACAAACCCAGGCCCGGCGCGAGAGTCACGCTACCCATGCGCGGTGTTGGCCCCTGCGCACCGCCGGCCAGCATATGCTCGGCGAGAATCGCCGCTCCCGCCGCGACGCCGGCGACGGCCATGCCGTCGGCGTTGCGCTTGCGCAGCAGCCGTGCCAGCGGCGTGCCGCCAAGAAGAGTCGACAGACGCAAGGGTTGGTCCGCGCACAGGAGGGTCAATTCGGCACGCTCGATCGCGGCCAGCACTGCCGGTTTTTCGCTGTCGCTGCGATTGCCGAGCGTGATGCGCTGGACCTGTCCGGCACCTTGCGCCAGCAGGATCGTATCCAAGTCGTCGGAACCGACGTCGTCGGTCGACATCGCCGCAATGATCGCAATCATCGGCCTGCGGCCGAGCATTGCCAGCAACCGCCGATAAATGCCGCTTGCCGCCTCGCTGCGTATCGCGGTGCCGATGCCGATCAGGTATCCGCGGGATTGATTCGGAGCAAGGCGGGCGGGCATGAAGCGGATTCCTGAGGACGCAATGGTACGATTTATTTTGTCACAGGCGCAGCAGCATGGTTCAGGCGATGGCCAGTCCCACCTTGCTGTTGTTGGCGCGCCCCAGGCGTTCGCTGAGCCAGCGCCCGTTAGCGACCAATTTTTCCATATTTATACCTGTGGAAATTCCCATGCCATGCAGCATGTAGGCGACATCCTCGGTGGCGACGTTGCCGCTCGCGCCGTGCGCATAGGGACAGCCACCGGCGCCGGATACCGAGGCATCGATGACGGCCACGCCGAGTTCCAGGCAGGCCAGGATGTTGGCCAACGCCTGCCCGCGGGTGTCGTGGAAATGCACGGCGAGCGCAGCCATCGGTACCTGCTTTGCGACAGCCGCCAGCATCGCACGCGCCTTGACCGGCGTACCGATGCCGATCGTGTCTCCGAGCGAGATTTCGTAGCAGCCTAAATCGCGCAGACGCTTAGCCACGCGCACAACATCGGCAATCGGTACCTCGCCCTGATACGGACAGCCAAGCACGGTGGATATATAGCCGCGCACCGCGACATGGTCAGCCTGCGCGCGTTCCAGCACTGGCAGGAAACGCTCGATGGACTCGTCGAT
Organism: Rudaea sp.; assembly: GCA_025451955.1. Taxonomy (GTDB): domain Bacteria; phylum Pseudomonadota; class Gammaproteobacteria; order Xanthomonadales; family Rhodanobacteraceae; genus Rudaea. Next base: position 10,721 of record JANWJJ010000019.1, read on the forward strand.
TGAGGCATTGATGTTCTTGCGGCTGAAGGCCTCGCTCGCCGCGGCGAAGATCGCGACTTCCGTCGCGCCGACGGCGCGCGCGCGTTCGTAACCCTGCAGATTCGGTACCAGCACAGGGTAACGCACGCCCGGTTTTTTCTTTATGGCCGTATAAACGTCTGCGGCGTCGGCCAGTTGCGGAATCCACTTCGGGCTGACGAAGCTGGTCGCCTCGATTGTCTGCAGGCCGCTGTCGGAAAGCCGGTCGATCAGCTCGATCTTGACCTGCGTCGGCACGATGGTCTTTTCGTTCTGCAGACCGTCGCGTGCGCCGACTTCGACGATGCGTACCTGATTGGGCATAGCATTCATGTGGATGATTTGTATCTTTTCAAAGCGAATTCAAGCCGATTCACCGAATCGTGCCAATACGGTGTCGCCGTCAACGAATTCGCCGGCGCTGGCGCGCAATTCAGTGATCGTGGCCGCGCGCGGTGCGCGCAAGGTCAGTTCCATCTTCATGGCTTCCATGACGATGAGTTCCTGGCCTTCGGCAACCTTGTCGCCGCTTTTTACCTTGACCAGCACGATGCGGCCAGGCATGGGCGCGACCACGCGGTCGCCGCTTTCGCGCGCGGATTTTGTGTACGCGAAGGCGCTCACGCGAATGAGGCGCCGACGCTGCACGCCATCGTGCAACAGTACGGCATCGTCATCGATGCGCGTGTCGAATCGGCGGGCGACTCCATCGAATGCCGCGCTGAGCACGGTGTCGCGCAGCAAGCCATTGGCAACCTGCGATTGCGATTCCGCGCCGGCCAGCGTGTAGTTGCCGGCGGCGCCGTATGCGTCGATTTCGATACGTTGACCCGCATGTGTGAAGCAGACAATGCGTTTGCCGGGCCGACCCAGCCGCCATGCATCGGCGCGGGACCACGGTGAATGTGGATCATCGGAGCCGTGCATTACCAGCGGCGCACGAGCTTCCTCGTCGAGCAACACGGCGGTCGCGGCGGCGAACAGTACCGCGGCCGCGGGCGCAGCGTCGGCCGGCAGGAATTCGTCCAGGTGCCGGTCCAGATAGCCGGTATCGATGCGGCCTTCGATTACGGCAGGGTGGCGCACCAGACGTTCGAGGAAGTCGATGTTCGATTTCGGCCCGGCGATTTCGCATTGCGCCAGCGCTTCACGCATGCGCTGCAAGGCTTCGCCGCGCGTGCGATCCCACACGATCAATTTGGCAATCATCGGATCGTAGAAGATCGTCACCGTATCGCCTTCGATCACGCCGGCGTCGATGCGCACATGTGTACTTTGTGCTGGAAGACGCAAACGCTGCAATTTTCCCGAGCCCGGCAAGAAACCCTGCTGTGGATCTTCTGCGTACAGCCGTAGTTCAATCGCGTGGCCATCGGCCGGCACGGATTTATTGCGGATCAGCGAACCGGGCAGCGCATCGCCGGAGGCAACGCGCAGTTGCAGTTCGACCAGATCCAGATGCAGCACCATTTCGGTGACCGGATGTTCGACCTGCAGGCGCGTATTGATTTCCATGAAATAGAAATCACCTTGCGGGCCGACAATGAATTCGACCGTGCCGGCATTCACATAATCCAGCGCGCGCGCCGCCGCGATGGCGGCTTCGCCCATGCGTGTGCGCATGTCCGGCGTGAGAAAAGGCGAGGGCGTTTCTTCGAGTACTTTCTGGTAGCGGCGCTGCGCCGAGCATTCGCGCTCATTCAGATGAATCGCATTGCCATGCTTGTCGCCGAAGATCTGGAATTCGATATGCCGCGGCGTTTCGATGTAACGTTCGAGCAGAACGCGATCGCGGCCGAAGGCATTGTTCGCTTCGCGCTGGCACGATTCCAGCGCGGAAGCGAATTCCTCAGCTTTGCGCACGATGCGCATGCCCTTGCCGCCACCGCCGTAGGCCGCCTTGATCATCAGTGGAAAACCGACGCACTGCGCTTCGCGCGCAAGCAGGGTAGCGTCTTGATCCTCGCCGGTGTAACCCGGAACAACCGGCACGCCATGCGCGGCCATCAGCTCCTTGGCGCCGGCCTTCGAGCCCATCTTGCGCATCGAGTTGGCCGATGGACCAATGAAGACGATTCCCGCAAGCTCGACAGCCTCGGCAAAATCTGCGTTCTCGGAAAGGAATCCGTAGCCGGGGTGAATTGCCTGCGCGTCGCTTTTCTTCGCGACTTCGAGAATCGCATCGCCGCGCAAATACGAATCCGCCGGCCGCGGGCCGCCGATCGGCCAGGCCTCGTCGGCCAGACGCACATGCTGTGCCGTGGCATCGGCTTCCGAATAAATCGCTATGGTATGGATGCCTAAACGTCTACATGTCCGTATGATGCGGCAGGCGATCTCGCCACGATTCGCAATGAGGATGCGCGTGAACATATTTATTCCTTGACCCACGGCGGCGGACGCTTGTCGAGAAATGCGCTCAGTCCGTCCTGGCCTTCGGCCGAGACGCGCAGACGCGAAATCAAGATTGCATTTTCCACATCGATACTCTGCGCTTTTTCACGTGTGGCGCCGGATATGCGCAGGGCGAGCATCTTCGCCTCGTGTTGCGCGATTGGGCCGCCTTTGCCGAGCCAATGCAGATTGCGGTCTACCGCTTCGTCGAGTGCGGCCGACGGCACGACCTGATGCAACAATCCGATACGCGCCGCTTCGGCAGCATCGAAGATTTCGCCGCTGACAAACAGGTGTCGCGCATGGCGCGCACCGATCGCGGCGATGACATACGGCGAAATGACTGCCGGAACCAGGCCGAGTTTGACTTCGCTCAACGCGAACTTGGCGCCGTCGATGCCGATGGCGATATCGCAACAGGCGACGAGACCCACACCACCACCGTAGGCCGCGCCGTTGACGCGCGCGATGATCGGCTTCGACAGGAAATTCAGCGTGCGCATGAGCGTTGCCAGTCGCTCGGAATCGGCGCGATTGTTTTCCTCGCTGGCCTGAGCCATGCCGCGCATCCAGTTCAGATCGGCGCCGGCGGAAAAAGTTGTACCGTTGCCGGTCAAGACGATGGCGCGCAGTTGCGGGTCGCGGTCGAATTTGGCCAGGGTATCGGTCAACTCAGCGATCAGATTGTCATCGAACGCGTTGTGCACGCCGGGCCGGTTCAGGGCGATCCGGGCAATGCGATGGTCGATCGTGATGTCGAGCAGGTCCGACATGATGGTTCCGGCAGTGAGTGAAACACACAGGTCATGCAGATGATAGCTGGTTGCGCAGGCCGACGAGAAATTTCAATGGCGCAGCGCGTCGACCAGGATGCCGAACGCCTGCGATGGCTTGCGGCGGCTCGAGTAGTACAGGTGATAGCCGGGAAACGGCGGGCACCAGTCCTCAAGCACACGAACGAGTTGTCCTTTCTCGACATGATTCGTCACCATGTCTTCCGGCACGTAGGCTAGACCGAAGCCATCCATGGCCGCGCGGATCGCGTGCCTAGTGTCATTGAAAACCAATTGCCCTTCAACGTGTGCGCGCAGTTCGCGGCGGCGCTTTTCAAACTCCCACGCATACAGGCCACCGTGCGTCAGGAAGCGCAAATTGATGCAGCGGTGATTTGCCAGATCTTTCGGTGTACGGATTTCGTCTCTGCCACTGAGATAAGCGGGTGACGCCACCGCGGCCATGCGCATGTCCGTGCCGATCGGCACGGAAACCATGCCCTGAGCAACCTGCTCGCCGAGGCGAACGCCGGCATCGAAACGCTCGGCGGCGATATCACGGAAGCGGTTGTCGGCGATAAGCTCAACGCGGATGTCCGGATACTTCGGCAGCAGTTTCGACAACCTCGGCCACAACACAGTGTCGATGCCGTGCGCGCCGCAAGTGATGCGGATCGTGCCGCTCGGACGGTCGCGTAATTCGCCCAGTGCGTCCAGGGCGAGGTCGATTTCCTCGAATTGCGGCGCCACGCGGATACGCAGCCGTTCGCCGGCTTCGGTGAGCGAAACGCTGCGCGTGGTGCGATGGAACAAGCGGATATTGAGCCTTGCTTCCAGGCCGCGAATGCTGTGGCTGAGGGCCGATTGCGTGACATTCAGCCGGGCGGCGGCCTTGGTAAAACTTCCTTCGCGCGCCACCGCGAGAAATGCCACCAGGTCGTTGTAGTTAGCGCGGGGCATGTTCACCTCGTCCGGCAATTGATGAATTGAGATCATAAGATAATTCTGGATTGTGCGCCTTATCAATGAAGCGTTTCAGTAGCAAACTGCCCGCCATCCACTTCAACGGAGTACGACAATGCAAACTCGCACGCTGGGCAAGAATGGCCTCAAAGTCTCGTCACTGGGTTTCGGCTGCATGGGCTTGAATTTCGCCTATGGCGCGGCAATGGAAAAGCGCGACGCGATCGCCTTGCTTCGCCAGGCAGTCGAGGCCGGCGTGACCTTGTTCGATACCGCCGAGGCCTACGGTCCTTTCACGAATGAGGAACTGGTCGGCGAAGCGCTCGCGCCTTTCCGCGACCAGGTGGTGATTGCCACCAAGTTTGGCTTCAAGAATGGCGATGCGAAGATCGGCATGGACAGCCGTCCGCAACGCATCCGCGAGGTCGCCGACGCTGCGCTCAAACGGCTCAAGACTGATCGCATTGATCTGTTCTATCAACATCGTGTCGATGCGAACGTGCCGATGGAAGACGTGGCCGGCACGGTCAAGGAGTTAGTCGCCGAGGGCAAGGTCAAGCATTTCGGTCTGTCGGAAGCCAGCGCGGGGTCGATCCGTCGTGCGCACGCCGTGCATCCGGTCGCCGCATTGCAGAGCGAATATTCGCTGTGGTGGCGCGAACCCGAAACGGACGTACTCCCCGTGTGCGAGGAATTGGGCATCGGCTTCGTCCCGTTCAGCCCACTCGGCAGGGGCTTCCTTACCGGCAAGATCGACGCGAACACCACGTTTGCGAAAGACGACTTCCGCAACATCGTGCCACGCTTCTCGCAGGAAGCGCGCTTGGCCAATCAAGCGCTGGTCGATCTGCTCGGCAAGATCGCTGCCGGCAAGCAGGCAACGTCCGCGCAGATCGCGCTTGCGTGGCTGCTGGCCAAGAAGCCGTGGATCGTGCCAATTCCGGGAACGACCAAGCTGCATCGGCTCAAGGAGAACATCGGCGCTACTGCAATCATTCTGAGCACGGACGATTTGCGCCAGATCGATGCCGCGCTGGCGCAGATTCAGGTGCAGGGCGATCGTTATCCTCCGCAGTTGGCGGCACGAGTTGGTCGATAGGCGAGGAGTATACAAATGCAATTGATCCGCAACGGTTCGCAAGCTTCGGCCAAGGGCCCTGAGCAATACTTCACGAGTACGGTCCGCATCGACTCGCCGTTCAAAGGCAGCGGTGACGCGCGTGTGTCGGGTGCCTTCGTAACCTTCGAGCCAGGAGCGCGCAGTGCCTGGCATACGCATCCTCTCGGCCAGATTCTCATCGTTACCGCCGGCAAGGGTTGGACGCAGTGCGAAGGTAGCCCGATCGTGGAGATCAACGCCGGCGACATTATTTGTTGTCCGCCGAACCACCGACATTGGCACGGCGCCACGCCGACCACGGCGATGACCCACATCGCGATTCAGGAGGCGAAGGAGGGCAAAGTAGTCGAATGGATGGAGAAAGTGCCCGATGAGGAATATCTTGTTGGGCCGGCAGCCTGATTCCATTCCATCCCTAGCAAGGAAAACCTCATGACCACCAAAGCCTACGGCGCACACGCTGCCGACAAGCCGCTGCAATCCCTCGACATCGTGCGCCGTGCGCCCGGCCCGCAGGATGTGCAGATCGAGATCGCCTATTGCGGTGTCTGCCATTCCGATCTGCATACCGTGCGTTCCGAGTGGGGCGGCACGATGTATCCGTGCGTGCCCGGCCACGAGATCGTCGGTCATGTCAGCGCCGTGGGCAATGAGGTCACCGGCTTCAAGGTCGGCGACACCGTGGGCGTGGGCTGCCTGGTCGGCAGCTGCCAGCATTGCGCGGCCTGCGACGAGGGGCTGGAGCAGTACTGCGAAAACGGTTTCGTCGGCACCTACAACGGCCCGACCTCGGACGCGCCCGGACACACGCTGGGCGGTTATTCGCAGCGCATCGTGGTGGACAAGAAGTTCGTGCTGAAGATTCGCCATCCCGAAGCGCAGCTCGCCGCGGTCGCGCCGCTGCTGTGCGCCGGCATCACCACCTACTCGCCGTTGCGGCACTGGAAGGTCGGCCTCGGCAGCAAGGTCGGCGTGGTCGGCATCGGCGGTCTCGGCCACATGGGCGTGAAGATCGCGCACGCGATGGGCGCGCATGTGATGGCGTTCACCAGTTCGGACAACAAACGTCAGGCAGCGCTGGATCTCGGTGCGGACGAGGTGGTGGTTTCGCGTAACGCCGACGAGATGAAGGCGCACGCTGGCAGCTTCGATCTCATCCTCAATACCGTGGCCGCCAGCCATTCGCTGGATGCGTATACGGCGCTGCTCAAACGCGATGGCACCTTGGTGCTGGTCGGTGTGCCGGAGCATCCGCATCCGTCGCCGAACATCGCCAACCTGATCTTCAAGCGCCGCGCGATCGCCGGCTCGCTGATCGGTGGCATCACCGAGACTCAGGAGATGCTGGATTTCTGCGCTGACAAGGGCATCGTCTCCGATATCGAACTGATCCCGGCACGGGATATCGACAAAGCCTACGATCGAATGGTCAAGGGTGACGTCAAGTATCGCTTCGTGATCGACAGCGCAACGCTCGCGGCCTGAGACCGCCCACCTTCGCAGCGAAATTATCGCGGGCAATTATTCGCACGCGCAGAACCGCGACGCTTTGCTAGACTTCAAGGCGTCGTAATTCCGTCTTCGGGGAAGAAGCTGCGCTTATGCCGATCCTGCGCATTTATCTGCGTGTCATCGCCTTGCTGGCGCCGGAAAAAGGGTTGGCGATCACGTTGGCGTTCGCCAATCTCGCTCTGGCCGGCGTGTATTTTCTCGAGCCCTGGTTGTTCGGTCGCGTGGTCGATGCGCTGGCCGCTGCCGGACATCGTGATGCCTGGCGTTATATCGGCTGGTGGGCGGCAGCGGGTTTCGGCGGCGTGGTCGCCAGCGTCTGGGTGTCACTGCACGCCGATCGTCTGGCGCATCGACGCCGGCTCGCCGTGATCGCACAATTTTTCGAGCATGCCATTGCATTGCCGCTGGGGTTTCACGGTCAGCATCACACCGGGCGTTTGTTGCGCATCATGCATGGCGGCAGCAGCAATCTGTTTGGCCTGTGGCTGGGCTTCTTCCGCGAGCATCTGGCGACCCTGTTGTCGATCCTGGTGATGGTGCCACTGGCGTTGAAGATGAACTGGAAACTGGCCGTGCTCATGATCGTGCTGATGGTCAGCTTTGCCGTGTTCAACACCATCGCGATGCAGCGCACGCACAAGGCGCAGGGCGAGGTCGAGGAATTGCATCACGAGATTTCCGAGCGCGCCGGCGATGTCTTCGGCAATGTGCTGGTGGTGCAGAGCTTCACCCGCATCGCCAATGAAGTCGCTGCGATCCACGACATGATGCGGCGCGTATTGGCCGCACAGTATCCGGTGCTGCGCGGCTGGGCCTGGCTGTCAGTGGCCAACCGCGCCGCGAGCACGCTGACCATCGTGGCGATCTTCGCGCTCGGCGCAGACCTCAATGGCAAAGGCGAAGTCAGCGTGGGCGGTATCGTCAGCTTTGTCGGTTTTGCGATGATGCTGATCGGCCGACTCGAGCAGTTTGCGAGTTTCATTTCGGGATTGTTTTTCCAGACGCATTCACTCAGCGATTTTTTCTCCGTGCTCGACACCCAGGAAGTACTGCACGAAAAGCCCGGTTCGCCGGATTTGCCGGCGGTGCGTGGCGAAGTCGCGTTCGAGAATGTTTCATTCGGCTACGAAGC
>JANWJJ010000020.1 GCA_025451955.1 Rudaea sp.
GCCCGCCTTGAAGGCCGCGATCTGGGTTCGGCCATGCAACAGGTACAATCCACGGTGCTGGCGCTGCATCCGCCGGCGTCGGTGCAGATCGAGTACGGCGGTCTGTATCGGCAACAACAGACCTCGTTCCGCGATTTGGCCGTAGTATTCACCGGTGCCTTGCTGATGATCGTCGCCTTGCTCATGTTCCTGTACGAAAACATCGCTGTGGTCGCGAGCATCCTGGTGGCGACATTCTGTTCGCTCGCCGGCGTATTCGCGGGACTGTGGCTGACAAACACGGAACTCGACCTGTCCTCGATCATGGGCATGACCATGATTCTTGGCATCGTCACCGAGATCGCGATTTTCTACTTTGCCGAAATCGATTTCGCGCGCGTACCCGATCTCGCCGCGCTGATTCGCGCCGGCACCATGCGCATGCGACCCATCGTGATGACCTCGCTGATTGCGATCCTGGCCCTGCTGCCGCTGGCGCTGGGCATCGGCAGCGGCGCGTCGATGGAACAGCCGCTGGCGATTGCCATCGTCGCCGGCCTGATCGCCGCGGTGCCGATCGTGCTGATCCTGATGCCTGCGGTATACATTTTGCTTTCGCCGCATCTGCGCCGCGAGCCGCAAGCGACAGCGGAACCAGCATGATCCGTGTCAGGGGAAAACTGGTGGGATGCGGTGCGCTGGCGAGCCTGCTGCTGGCCGCGTGCTCGCCGATCACGTCGATCCCGCCATTGCGCAAGGATGTTCCGCTAAGCTGGCGCAACGCGCCGGTTGATTCGGCGAAACTGGGTCCGGCGCCGGATCTGGATTCGTGGTGGCATGGTTTCCACGACGCGCAACTGGATCGTCTGATCGAACGCGCGCTGGCGCAAAACCTGACCTTGCAACAAGCGCAATTGCGCCTGCGCTCGGCGCGCGCAATGCAGCATCGTTCCGGCACGCAGTTTCGGCCTGAACTGAGTTTCCACACGTTCTCGCAACCGGATCCGGCGGCGACGACGAGCTATTACGAAATCGGCTTCGATGCGCAATGGGAATTCGGTTTTTTCGGTCGCGGCTTGGGCAATGCCCGCGTGGCCGCCGCCGATCTGCGCGCCGCGGCCACCGACATCGACGCCGCACGCGTGAGCGTCGTCGCCGAAGTCGCGCGCAGTTACGCCGACTTGCGCGCCGCGCAGACACGCGCGGCGATACTCGACCATATCGTCGAACTGCGCCAGCGCAGCCTTGATCTGGACAAGGTGCGCCTGCGTCTGCATCTGACCGCCGCCGCCGAGGTCGACAAGCTCGAAGCCGATCTCGCGCAGGCGCAAGCCGACGCTGCCGAATCGGCGCAACCCATCGTCGCGGCACAGCAGACGCTGGCGGTGCTGCTGGCCGAAACCGGACCCGATGCGAGCCTGCTCGCGCGCGGCCCACAGCCGATCGCACCGGACACGGCGTTTGCGCAGACGCCCGCCGACCTGCTGCGCACGCGCCCGGAAATCCGCGCCGCGGAACTGAATGTGCTGCGCGCCGCCGGCGAGCTGGGCATCGCCAAGGCCGATCTGTATCCGAAACTCGCACTCGGCGGCACCCTGATTTCGTCCACGCGCGTGGTCGGCGACATCGACCGGCCGAACAAGGCGATTCCGTCGGCCGGGCCCATGATCGACATTCCGCTGTTCGACTGGGGCGCGCGCCGCGATGTGGTCCGCGCGCGCGGCGCCAACTTGAAAGCCACCGTGCTGGCGTACCGCCAAGCCGTGCTTGAAGGTGTTGCCGAAGCCGAAACCGCGCTGGCGCAATGGCATAGTCAACGCCAGCGCCTTGTCGCGGCGGACACGCTGCTGGCAACCTCCGAACATGCCATCGAGCGCACGCGCAAATTGCAGCGCATCGGTCTGGCCGATGCGGCCGACAGCGCCGCAGCCGACACCGCCGCCGCGCAGGCGCAGTTGCAACACACGCTGGTCGAACACGATGCCGCGCTGGCGTATATCGCGGTGTACAAATCCTTCGGCGGCACGCTGCCGCCGCTGCGGATGGATGCGCACTGATGGTCGCGCTGGCGCGCAAAACGCTGTTTTACGAGTGGCGCAAATTCCTGCCCGCCGCGCTGGCGGTGGCGTTTTCCGGATTGCTGCTGCTGATGCAGGCGGCGCTGATGTTCGGCATATTCGACAGCGCCAGTGTCTACGTCAACACCTCGACGGCGGACTTGTGGGCGGGCTATCCCGGCACACAGACGATCGAACTCGGACGGCCGATTCCGCGTGATACGGAAATGTCGCTGCGCATGGATCCCGACGTCGTGCGAGTCGAGCCGTTCCACTGGATCGACGGCGACTGGCGCGGCCCGGCCGATCGCGGCAGCGTGTCGGTGTTCATTTCCGGCATCGACGCCAGCGCCGACGGTTTGATGTTTGCGCAGGCAATACCGGCGGAGATGCGGCGCAAACTGTTCGAACCCGACAGCGTGATCGTCGACCAGGCCGATCTGCCGAAGCTGGGACTGGCCATCGGCGGCAGCGCCATACTCAACGGCCATCGGGTCAAGATCGTGGCGGCGTGCTCGGGTTTGCGTGCGCTCGGCGGCGTCAATATCGTCACCTCGCTGGCGACCGCGCGACGGCTGAATTCCGATTCGACCGATCGCGACAAGGTGGCCTATTACGTGGTCAAGCTGCGGCCCGGCGCGAATCCTGATCAAGTGCGCGACCGCATCGAAAAAGCCTGGCCGGGGCGACGTTTCACAGTCTGGACGAAAGCCGAATTCGCGCACACCGCGGCCACCTACTGGATGTTCGAAACCGGCGCCGGTCTGGGCTTTGTGTTTTTCACCTTCGTCGTGTTCATCGTCGGCACCGTCATCACCAGTCAGACCCTGGTCGCGGCGGTCGCCAGCCATGTGCGCGAATACGCCATGCTCAACGCGCTCGGCGCCGGCCGCGGCGCCTTGCGCCGGGTGGTGCTGGAACAGGCGCTGTGGGTGGGTGGCATCGGCGTCATCGTCGGCGCGATCGTCAGCGCGCTGCTGATGCTGCTGGCGCGCAGCCAGAGCGTGCCGACCGCCTTCGACGCCACCGCCGCCAGCGCCTGCGTCGTGCTGGTACTGACGATCGCCCTGGTATCCGGCGTGATGGCGGTGCGCGCCTTGAGCCACCTCGAACCCGCGAATCTGTTGAGATAGCCGTGGCAACGACACACGCTCTCGCGGCCGACGGCATTGCCAAGGCTTACAGCACCGGAAAAATCCAGACCCGTGTGCTGGACGGACTTTCCATCGCGCTGGAAGAACGCGAGTTGGCCCTGGTACTGGGGCCGTCGGGTTCCGGTAAAAGTACACTTTTGGCAATTTTGAGCGGCCTGTTGCGACCGGATCGCGGCCATGTCGTCGCACTCGGCGAGGAATTGGGCAAGATGTCGCCGCCGCAACTCGAACGCTTCCGTCTGCATCACACCGGTTTCGTGTTCCAGGGCTTCAATCTGTTTCCGGCGTTGACTGCGGTCGAGCAAGTCATGCTGCCGCTGGGCTACATGGGCATCGATACACGCAATGCGCAGAATCGTGCGCTGGCCGCGTTGGAAGAAGTCGGCCTGGGATCGCGCGTGCACCTGCGTCCGCTGGAAATGTCCGGCGGCGAAAAGCAGCGCGTGGCGATTGCGCGTGCGCTGGCGAAGAAACCGCAGTTACTTTTTGCCGACGAGCCGACCAGCGCACTCGACAGCGTCAATGGCAAGATCGTGATCGACTCCTTGCACCGCATCGCGCGCGTATTCGGCGCCACCGTGGTCTGCGTCAGCCACGATCATCGCCTGGCCGCCAGCGCCGATCGCGTCATCACCATTGCCGATGGTTTGATCCTGTCGGATATAGTGCGCAGCAACGATGCCCTTCCGCCTTCCGTAACGCTTCCGGAATTATCGACATGATTCGCACCCATCATTACCTATCCGCGACCGTGTGCCTCACCGCCTTCGCGCTATGCGCCTGCACGAGCAAACCGCCCGATCGCACGTCGGCAGCGGCAGCGACGCCAGGCTACGTTGCGATGGCGCGCGGCGAAGTGAATGTGGAAGGCGGACTGATCCGTATCGCCGCGCCGCGCGATGGCGTGCTCGCGCAAGTCCACGGCGAGCCCGGCAGCACGGTCAAGGCCGGCGATATCCTGGCCGCGCTCGACCTGCATTCGACCGAACTCGCCGCAGGCGCCGCGCAAGCCGAACTGGACCAGGCCAACGCGCACACGGCCGCGCTGCGCGCACGCGTCGCCGGGTTGCAGCAACGCGCCGACCGCGCCCGCGAAGCCGCGCAAGCCGGTGCGGCCAGCGGGCAATCCGCCGACGATGCCACGCAGGCGCTGGCCGAATTGAAGGCGGAAATCGGCGAATCCGCCGCCAACGCCGAGGCGGCGCAGCAGCGATTGAAACAGGCGCGGCACGAAGTGGAAATCCGCACCCTGCGCGCGCCCGCGGACGCGCGCGTGGTCGCGCGCGACGCGCACGTCGGCGACGTCGTTTCGCCGCAATCCTCAACGCCGCTGTTCACCTTGCTACCAGATGCACCGCGCATCGTGCGTGCGGAATTGAACGAAGCGTTCGTGAACAAGGTCACGCCGGGCATGCACGCCGACGTGATCGCGGATGTCGGCAGCGACAAAGTATACCCGGCTGTCGTCACCCGCATCGGCGATATTTTCGGCCACAGCAAGCTGGTCGAAGACTCACAGGAAGCTTCCGACACACGCGACGTCGAATGCATCCTCAAGCTCGATAGCAACGAGTTGCGCGTCGGTCAGCGGGTGCAGGTGCGGTTCAAGACACGGTGAGGCGGCAAGGCAACCCTCCGCCGTCATTCCGGTAGTCCCTGCCGGAATGACAAGCTGTTTAGTCTGTCGGGCTGGTCTATTTCCCCGCAAACGCCTCGTCGAAAAAGCTGTGCATCAAGGCAAATGCACGATGCGCGACTTTCGCGTCGTACTGGCAGCCGTGCACGGAATTGTCCGCGGTGGGAATGGCGAAGCAATGCACCGCGCCGCCGTAATTGATGAACTGCCAATCGACCTTGGCGTCGCGCATTTCCTTCTCGAAACCGAGGATCGCCGATTCCGGCGTGAAGCTGTCGTCGGCGCCGTTCATCGCCAGCACCTTGGCCTTGATGTTTTTCGCCAACGCCGGATCGTCGGTGGTCAAGTTGCCGTGGAAGGTGGCCACACCAGCGATGTCGGCGCCGGTGCGCGCCAGATCCAGCGCCACCGCGCCGCCAAAACAAAAACCAATTGCGCCCCAATGCTTGCCCTCGAGCGGCGCCTTGCCAGCCTGCGCCTTGAGTTGCGCCAGCGCGGCGACAACGCGCGCGCGCAAATCGCTGCGATGCTTGTACATGTTGCCCGAGGCCGCGCCGGCTTCTTCCGGCGTCTTCGGCCGCACCGCCGTGCCGTAGACATCGGTCACCAGGATCACGTAATCCTTGCCGGCGATTTGTTTCGCCAGCGCGATCTGGTTGGCGTTCATACCCATCCAGTCCGGCGCCATCACCAGGCCGGGGCGCGGCGTCACCACCGAATCGTCGTACACAAGTACACTTTGCATTTTTGCGTCGCCGACGGCGTAGTCGATGTTGCGCACGATCATTGCGGCATGCGCCGATACGGCACCGAAGACGAACAGCAGGCCAGTTGCGAGCAAGCGTTTCATGGCGGAACCTCCTCAGCGGAAAATGCAATGATACTGCGCGATGCCCGGTCTGTACGCGCAGTCCTTGTGCCCGCCTGCCGCCGGGGCTGTTAGACTTGCACCATTGTCCAACCGTCGGAGCCCACCATGAAAGCCGCGCCAAAATTCACACTGCTCGCCGTCACCCTGATCGCTGCCGGCATCTGCGCCGAAGCGATCGCGCAACCCAAGCCCGAAGACGTGATCGAATACCGTCAGGCGGCGATGACCATGATCGGCTGGAATTTCGGTGCGCTCGCCGCGATGGTCAAGGGCAAGACGGCGTGGGATGCGAAGGAATTTTCACTACGTGCCGAACGCCTGCATACACTCGCGCCGCAGGCACTCGAAGGATTCGCCAAAGGTTCGGACAAGGGCGCGCAGACCGACGCCAAGGCCGACATCTGGACCCACCCGGAAGATTTTCGCAGCAAGTACGACGACCTGGTGACGCAAACCTCGGCGCTCAGCGAAATCGCAAAAACCGGCGACGAAGCCAAGATGAAGGAACAGTTCAAGAAAACCGGCGCGGCGTGCAAGGCCTGCCATGAGAAGTACAAGGCGGATTAACCGGCCCACCACAGCAAGATCGCCACTGCCGCCGCCACGATTATTAGCAACGCCAGCGCGCGGCGTGAGTCGACAAAAAACAGGGGCCGCGCGCCGGCCGCTTGTTTGCGTCCGCTGAGCATCGGCAAAATCAGGTTTTCGTGCTTGAGCAGCAGATACAGCAGCACGGCCACGACGTGCAAACCGATCAGCGCCAGCAGCACGTTTTGGTTCCAGTGATGCACGCGCGTCATCCATTTCACGGTGGCATGCGAGACATGTGCAACGAGCGGGCCATCACTATCGATATCGTCGCTGGCGAACAGTCCGCTGACCGCCTGAATTGCGACGCACAGCAACAACGCCAGCACCGACCAACCGCCCAATGCGTTGTGACCGATGCCACGTTGTGGATTTGTGGATAATTGCGATTTCACGTAGCGCAAGGCCGCTCGCGGGCCGCGCACGAAATCACTGAAGCGGCTGGTCTGCGAACCGAAGAATCCCCACAGCACGCGAAACACGATCAACGCCAGGGTCGCATAACCGAACCACGCGTGCCAGCGCATGTCGAGCATGCCGTATTCCCCGGTAGCGTACTGCAGCGCGATGAGCACCACTAGAATCCAGTGGAACGCGCGCGTGGGAAAATCCCAGACGCGCACCGTTGCCGCATTGTTCGATGACGTATTCATGTGATGCCGAGTCCTTCGATCTGCGCTATCGCCGCCGGATCGAATCCGGCCAGGCGCGCGAATTCGCGACCGCGCTCGGCGTAGTCCTTGAACTGGTCAAAACTCGGCGCGCCGGGAGACAGCAAAATCACCGGGTGCGCACTCGCCAGCGTGCGCGCGCGCACCACAGCATCGGCAAGCGACGTGGCGGATTCCAGCACGAAACCCGGCGATTCCATGTGGCCCAGCGCCGCCGCAATTTTTGCGCCATTCGCGCCCATCGTCACGATTCCACGCGGCGGATGGGCCGCAACATAATCCACAAATACGCTCCAGTCCACGCCGCGATCGAATCCGCCGATCAGCACTACGACCGGGCGACCATGCAGGCTGCGCAGCGCCTCGATCGTCGCATACGGTGTGGTGGAAATGCTGTCGTTGATGTATTCCAGACCGTCGCAGACGCCGAGCGATTGCAGCCGATGCGGCAACGGCCTGAATGTGGCGATGTGGGTCGCGGCGGTGGCGGCGTCCTCGCCCGCTGCCTCGATAGCCGCCAGCGCGGCGCAGACATTCTGTGCATTGTGATGTCCGGGCAAGGGCAGCGCCGCCAGTGGCAGGATGGATTGTTCGCCGTTCCAGATCGCGTCGCCGCGTACGTGCCAGCCATCGAATCCGCCGAAGGTCCGGCGCGAGGGATGCGCCGCTGTCGCGGCCAGCAATTCCGGTTGCGCATTCACGATCAGACATTGCGCATGCGCGGCAATCGCCAACTTGTCGGCGGCGTAGCGTTCACGCGTGCCATGCCAATCCAGATGTTCTTCGTACAAGTTATTGATGAGCGCAACCGCCGGTGAACCCGCAAAATCCTGCGTCTGGAAACTCGACAGCTCGATCACCCACCAATCCGGCTTGCGCGATGGCTCGAGCAGATTCAGCAGAGGCAGGCCGATGTTGCCAGCCAGCGCAATGCGCAAGCCGTTTTGCCGCAGCAAATACGCGATCAAGGCCGTCACCGTGCTTTTGCCCTTGGTACCGGTGACGCAAATCGTGTGCGCATCGGGATGTTCGGCGAACCACAGTGCCGTGCCGGAAGTGAAATGCACGCCGGCCGCGACGGCTTCCGGCACCGGCGAATGGTACGGACTGATACCAGGCGATTTGATCACGACGTCGAATTGCGCGAGCACGGCAGCATCGGGCGGTAGCGTGACGACGCGAAGCATCGCATCGACTTCAGAAATTGAACGTGCCTCATCCTCGCTGCAAAACAGGGTCCATGCGTGATCCGGGAAACGCTGCCGCAATGCGGACAATGCGGCCCGACCCTCGCGGCCATAGCCCCACACCGCGACGCGCTTGCCGGCGAGATCGTCAAGCCGCATCGAGCAGACCTTGCAGACGCGGCGGGAGGAAATGCTCCGGCGACGGCGCCAGCAATGGTTCCAGCGCCAGTCCCGCGGGATTGAGTTGCGGCAGGATTTCCTCGGCGAAACGCGCGATCAGCGCATCCTCACGCCATTCCGGGCGTTGCGATAATGTATACATCGCCGCACGTGATTCGCCGCCTTCGCCGACGCACTCAAACGGCTTGTGCTCGCGGTATTCGAGCAAGGCATCAAAGCCCGACGCCAGCGTCGCGTCGTCAAGCAGGTTGCGGCCAAAGATGCCCAGCAGCCGCGGCTTGGCCACGAACGGAGCCAGGGCAAGAAACACAAAATGGCATTTCGGACACTGCCCGCACCAGCGATCCGCCGGACGTTCGCCGCGGATGCGGAAATTGCGGTTGCAACTGGAAAACACGTCGTCGTAGCGGGTTTGCCGCGCGAACGCCCGCGTGACCGCGAGTTCCGACCACGGCCGCAGCAGCGAAAAATAATCCATATCCGCGGCGATATGCGATTTTGTATACTCACGCAGACCCCGCTCGAAATCCAGGCTTTTGCTCCACTGGTGATTCACCGGCTGACCGTCGTACTCGAGCGTTGCCGCCGATGCCGATGCCTCGTTGGAAAACGCGATCGCGTCGTAGCCGTAGAGGATCGCCGCGCACAACAGAATCGCCGAGTTGATCGCAGTCACCGGGATATGACCATTCCACGCGCCCAGGCGGTTGTACTCGAACAACTCCGGAGCAAGGCGACGCTTGAGGTTGAGCATCGGCAAGCCCGTACGCTGCGCGCAAGCCGCGATCAGCGCGGAATCGCCGACCCAGACCGCAGTCATCGGCTCGCGTATACTTTTCAACATTTCCACACTGACCAGCGAATCCTTGCCGCCGCCGATCGGGACGAGGGTGCGGCGCGGTAACCAGAGCACTTCTGGTTTTTGCCCGTCACCCCGGCGAAGGCCGGGGTCCAGTTCTTTCTTTTCAGAGTGAAGAACTGGATTCCCGCCTTCGCGAGAATGACGAGCGAATGAAATCCGTCCACGCAAATCCAGCTTGTTCTGGTACGCGAATTCCGCGAGGCCATGCAGGTAGATTTGATCGAGGAATTCCGCCGTCGCCACGTCCAACGGCACGCCTTCCACCACGATCCGTGGCGGCACTCCCGCCTTGTAATAACTTACGCCGGCGATCAAGTGCAGCAATCTCAGCGCGGCGGAGAAAGCGGGTTTTCGTTCCTCCGGCAACGTCGGCGCGTCGGGAAAACCGATGCGCTCAATCAGATCAGGGCCATCGTCAAAGGCGTAGACAAGTTCAGCCTCGCCGGTGGCGTAACCGCAGCGCACGAAGCGGAAAGATTGCGCCTGGCGCGGATTGGCGAGCGTAGAAGCCATCTCAAAAACGTCGCGAGCGAAGGCAGGTTGCGCGCAGTCGGAGCGCAGGAACCGGAGTGTACACGTCAGTACATGAGGATTCCGAGCACCGCCTACGCGCAAGATGCCGAGCACAGTAGTTTCTGAGATGGCTTCTGCTCACAACACCACCTCATCGGCCGGATCGCGCAGATTGTAATGCGAGGCCATCGCCGCGCCGTAGGCGCCGGTTTGCGCGATCAGCAGCACGTCGCCTTCCTGCGCCGGCGGCAGGCGGCGGTTGCTGCCGAGCACATCGCCGGATTCGCAGATCGGGCCGACAATTTGTACAAGTTCACTTGTGGATTCGTCCAGACGGGTCAGATTGACGATCTCGTGCCAGGCCTCGTACAACGCCGGGCGGATCAGCGAATTCATGCCGGCGTCGCAGCCGACATAGCGCACCTCGCCCTTGCGCTTGACTTGAGTCACGCGCGCCAGCAGTACGCCGGCATCGGCGACGAGATAACGGCCCGGTTCGGCCCACAACTCGAATTGCGGATACGCGGTTTTCACTTCCGCCAGCACCGGGCCGAGCGCGGACAGATCCAGCGGTGTCTCGTCGCCACGCGCCGGCACGCCAAGGCCGCCGCCAATATTGAGCAGGCGCACGCTGCCGATGCGTTCGCCAAGGCTGGCAAGCTGCACGTAGACATCTTTCCAATGCGCGATGTCCAGAATTCCCGAACCCAAATGCGCGTGCAGTCCGACGATGCGCGCGCCATGCGCGGCAGCGAGGCGTCGGAATTCCGCCAGCTCATCGAGTGCCAGACCGAATTTCGATTGCGCGCCGCCGGTCTTGACCTTGTCGTGATGGCCACGGCCTGTGCCGAGATCCAGGCGCAGGATCAGATCGCGGCCGGAGAACACGTGGCCCCAGTACGCTAGCGGGTGCAGATTGTCGACGGTGACGTTCGCGCCACGCGCGAAGGCGGCGGCATATTCCTCGCGCGGCGCGAAGTTCGGCGTGAACAGCAAGGCCGATTCCGGAGCCGCTTCGCCGGCGCGCGCAAGTTCGCCGGGCGAAACGCATTCCAGACCGAAACCCTGCGCCGCGATCTCGCGCAGGATCGCCGGATGTGCATTCGCCTTGATCGCGTAGAACCAGCGATCCACACACGCAATCGCGGCGCGCAGCGCCTGTGCCTGTGCACGCACGCAAGACAGGTCGTAGACGTAACGCGGCGTGTGCTCGCGCGCCAGATCGAGCAGCACGGCACGGCGCTCGCGCCACCATGGCACAGGCGCCGCGGTTTGTCGTAATGTATACAATTCGCGCCAGCTCGGGCCAAACACGGCGGCGTCCTCGACGCGCATCGCCTCGGCCTTGGTCAGCAGCGCGTGCAGTCGCGGCACAAGATCGGCAGCGACATCTTCATCGACGACAAAGGTCAGGTTGAGATTGTTCGACGACTGCGAAATCAAATGCACGCGCAAGCTGCCGAATTCCGCGAGCACGCCCGACAGTTTGTGCAGCATGCCACGCATGCCGCGGCCAACCAGGGTGATCGCCGCACACGGTGCGATGACTTTCACCCGGCAGACTTTTGCCAGATCCGCACACAACGCGGACAGCACATCGGTGTCTACCAGATTCTCGCCGGGATCCAGCGACACGGTGACATTGGTTTCGGCCGAACCGATCAAGTCGATCGACAGGCCGTGACGCTTGAAATGTTCGAACACGTCGGCGAGGAATCCGACTTGCTGCCACATGCCGATCGATTCCATCGCAATCAGGACGATGCCGCGGCGAGAACTCACGGCCTTGATGCTGGGCGCGGCATCGGCCACGGTGCCGGCGATCTGGGTGCCGGCCAGGTGCGGATAATTGGTGTCCTTGATCGCCAGCGGCACGCGCGCTTCGCGCAGCGGATTGATGCAACGCGGATGCAGCACTTTCGCGCCGGTCGTCGCGATTTCCTGCGCTTCCTCGTAGTCGAGTCGCGCCAGCAGGCGCGCGTTTGGCACCTGATGCGGATTGGCGCTGAACATGCCGGCGACATCGGTCCAGATTTCCACTTTTTCCGCTTTCAGCAGCGCGCCGAAATAACTCGCCGAGGTATCCGAGCCGCCGCGGCCAAGCACCACGGTTTCCCCATCCATATTGCTGGCGATGAAACCCTGGGTGATGAATACTTCGCCAAGTGCGGCCAGCCGGGCGCCGAGCGCGGCATCCACCAGCACCGGCACCGACGCCGACAGATAGCGGCTCCACGCATTTTGATTCGGCAAGGCCTGCGCCGACAGATGTTCGCGCGCATCCAGCCAGCGCGCCGTCAGGCCGCCGGCATTGAGATAGGCCACGCCGAGCGTACTCGACATCAATTCGCCGAGCGCGAGAATCTCCGCTTGCCAGCTCAAGTCGCGCGGCGCGCGGCGCGGGTCGTCGAGCAACTGATCCAGTCGTTGCAACCAGCCATCAATGCCGTTGCGGCGACCAAGCTCCAACTCGGCGAACATCGCCTGATGGCGCGCGGCTATCGCCTGCGCGATCGCGGCGCAAGGCGCGCGGTCGGCACTGGCTTCGCAGATTGCCTTGAGCTGATCGGTGATTCCCGACAAGGCCGAAACCACGATGAGCACACGTCGGCCACGGCCGCGCCAGTCGCTGGCGATGGCGGCGATCTTGTCCCAACGTGCTCGCGTCGACACGCTGGTGCCGCCGAACTTGAGCACGATCCAGTTCGCAGCGGATGCGGCTGCCGGGGTGGGACTCACGCAATTTCCTTCGCGGTTGATATTGGGCGCCGACAGCGGCGCTGCATGCCGCGCACATTACAGTGCGCCGGCATGGCAATACTAAGGCGAAACGCGGGCGTGGCACAGATGCGGCGTCTGGCGCCACCCGCACGGCTCGACATCGCGCATCGAGTCCGCCATGCTCGGCACCGGCCAATCCAGTGGAATCGCGCGTGACTTCCGAACCCGTCACCTACGCACGCCGCCTCGGCGTGTGGGATGCGAGCATGGTCGTGGTCGGCGGCGTGATCGGCTCCGGCATTTTCCTCACGCCCGCCGCGATCGCGCAGCAGACATCCTCGGCCGCCGAACAACTGTTGGCCTGGGCTATCGGCGGCGGCATCGCCCTGATCGGCGCGCTGTGCTACGCCGAACTCGGCGCGCGCCGCCCCGCCGCGGGCGGCGGCTACGTCTATCTGCGCGAAGCCTTCGGCTTGGTTGTCGCCTTCGTCTACGGCTGGAACCTGCTCACGGTGAATCATTCCGGCGCGATCGCCTTCGTCGCCACGGTGTTCGCGCAATATGCCGCCGCCGCGTTCAACGTGAAACTGGACTATCCGCAGGCCTGGGCCGTCGGCACGATTGTTTTTCTGACCGGCATCAACTGGTTCGGCATTCGCGCCGGTTCGCTGACGCAGAATGTCCTGACTGTGCTCAAGCTGCTGGCCATCAGCGCGCTGATCGCGGTGGGACTGGCCGCGCGCGGCGCACCCGAGCCAACCACACCGCCGCCGCCGATGAACCCGATCGCGCTGGTCGGCGCCCTGATGCCGGTGCTGTTCTCGTATGGCGGCTGGTATTACATCAACGACATCGCCGGTGAAATCCGCGAGCCGCAGCGCAATCTGCCGCGCGCCCTGATCTTCGGCATGCTGCTGGTCGCCGCCTGCTACCTGCTCGCGAACGCCGCTTATCTGGCCGTACTCGGCCATGCCGGACTCGCCGCGAGCCAGGCGCCGGCGGCGGACTTGATGCGGCATGTGCTCGGCGAACCCGGCGCGCGCCTGATCGCCGCGGGCATCGCCATTTCCACATTGGGATTTTGCAACATTTCCATCATCGGCGCGGCGCGCGTGTTCCAGGTGATGGGTGCCGACGGCGTGTTCTTCCGTTCCGCCGGTCGTCTGCATCCGCGCTGGCGTTCGCCGAACGTCGCGCTCGCCCTGCTCGCCGTGTGGTCATGCGGACTGGCCCTGTCGCAGCATGTCAGCGAGTTGTTGAACTACTCCACCGTCGGCGACTGGATCGGCATGGCGGCCGTTATCGCCACCTTGTTCTGGTATCACCGCAAGCAAGCCGGCGAGCCTGTGTCGTTCCGCGTGCCCTTGTACCCGCTGCTGCCGATCGTGTTCCTGCTGATCGTGCTCTGGGTCGTGTCGGCAACAGTCTGGCAAAGTCCGCACGATGCGGGGATGGGTGTATTGATCACACTGGCGGGCTTGCCGGTGTATTGGTTCTGGCGCTGGCGCACGCGCGCGGCGGATCGATCTCGCAGCACGAGCGGAATTTCGCCGTAAATGCGAAAATGAAGTGCGAAAATGATTAAGAACACGAGTCCGCCATGCCCGACAAACCGATTCGCCACAGCCTGCCAACACCGGTTCCGGCCGTTGCCGCCAGCGCAGCGGAAAAAACCGTGCCCTTGCGCATCAATGGCAAAGCGTATTTCCATGACGGCGATCCGGACATGCCGTTGCTGTGGTATCTGCGCGATGTGCTGCGGCTGACCGGCACCAAGTACGCCTGCGGTATCGGCGCGTGCGGCGCGTGCACCGTGTTGATCGACGACAAGGCCCAGCAAGCGTGCATGATTCCGGTCAAGAGCGTAGCCCATCGTCGCATCACCACGATCGAAGGCCTGGCCGGCGGCACGTTGCATCCGCTGCAACAAGCCTGGATCGCCGAAGATGCCGTGCAATGCGGCTACTGCCAGACCGGCCAGATCATGGCGGCGGCCGACTTGCTCAAACGCAATCCGCGCCCGAGCGATGCGGACATCGACAAGATTTCCAATCTGTGCCGCTGCGGCAGTTATCCGCGTATCCGCGCCGCGATCAAACGCGCCGCCGCGGCAACGCAGGCGCCGCACAAATGAGCCAGGGTTCGAACAGCCCGGGTTCGATCAGTCCGCGAATTTCGCGGCGCGGTTTTCTCATCGTCGGCGCGACCGCTGCCGGCGCCCTGCTGGTCGGCTGGCGCGCAGGCCATGCGCAGGCGACCTTGCCGTATCTGGGCGCACGCATCGAACCGCAGGATCTTGGTGACTTCGTCAAGATCGATGCGAATGGCAGTGTGATCATCGGCGCGCGCGGTTGCGAGGTCGGCCAGGGTGTGAAGACCTCGTTGCCGATGCTGATCGCCGAAGAACTCGACGTCGACTGGAGCCGCGTGCGCGTCGAACAATTGCCTTACGGTTACGTGGAAGGCGACAGCGGCGCGTCGGACAAGTACGGGAAACAAGGCGCCGATGGCGACGTGAGCGTGGCCGCCTGGCAGGACTTGCGCCAGGCCGGAGCGGTTGCGCGCTGGCTGCTGGTGCAAGCCGCGGCGCAACAATGGAGTCTCGCTGCCGACAAACTGCATGCGGAATCCGGCAACGTGATCGCGCCGGATGGACGCAAACTCGGCTACGGTGCCCTGGTCGCCGCGGCCGCCGCGCTCGATCCACCGCAGGATCCGCTGCCGCTCAAGCTGCCAGCGCAATTTCGCATCGTCGGCCAGCCGACGCCCTGCGTCGATGCGCACGACATCGTTACCGGCCAGGCAGAATTCGGCAGCGATGCCTACCTCGCCAAGGCCCTGGTCGCGGTGATGCTGCGCTGCCCGCATCTGGATGGAACCCTGGGCAAACTCGACGACACCGCGGCGCGCAAGGTTGCCGGCGTGCGCGATGTGATCGTGATTCCGAGACCGAAGTCCGGCGCCGCCTTCGACGGCGCGCTCGCCACCGGCGTCGCGGTGCTCGCGGACGACACCTGGGCTGCGCTCAAGGGCCGCGAAAAATTGAAACTCGAATGGAAAGCCGGACCCTGGGCCAGCGAGTCGAGTGCCGCTCTCGTGACCCAGGCCAATGACCTGCTCGACAAGAATCAAAACGGCGTCGCAGTGCGCAACGACGGCGACTTCGCGCTGGCACGCAAGCAGGCGCACAGCACAGTCGATGCGCGTTACGAATTGCCATTCCTGGCCCACGCGACGCTGGAACCGCCGAACGCGCTGATCGATGTGGAAAAAGATCGAGTGCTGTTGATCGCCAGCCTGCACGATCCCGATGGCGCCTCGCGCATCCTGCACGACATTACCGGCGTGGCGCGCGACAAGATCGAAATCCGCCTGCCGCGCGCTGGCGGCGATTTCGGCCGGCGTCTGAAAAACGATTTTGTCGCCGAGGCCGCGCTGATCGCCAAGTCAGCCGGCAAACCGGTAAAGCTGTTGTGGACGCGCGCGGATGATCTGCAACACGATTTCTACCGGCCGTTCGGCGTGCACGCGCTCAGCGCCACGCTCGATCGCAAGAAGAAGCTCACCGGCTGGTCGCACCGATGTGCCGCGACGCCGCGCAACTATCGTGACACGGCACTGCAAACGCAGCCGGTTTTCAGCAGCTGCATGCAAGCCGATGCGATACCTGCGGGCCTTGTCGCCAATCTCGAACAGACATTTTTCGCGCTGACATCGGGCATGCCGCGCGGCGATTGGCGTGGATCGGGCGATGCCTTTCACGCCTTCGCCAGCGAAAGTTTCATCGATGAAATCGCGGTCGCAACGAAACTCGACGCAGTGAAACTGCGCCTGGAACTGCTCGGCGCGCCGCGCCTGCTGCATCCGGGGCTGGATACCGGCCGCCTCGCAGCCGTACTCACACTGGCAGCGGACACGATCGGCTGGAAGGACAAACACCGCAATGGCCACGGCCTCGGCATCGCCTGCCATGCCGGCGCGGGCGCCTACGCCGCACACGCCTTCGAAGTTTCGGTGCGGGGCAACGCACTGGCGATCCATCGTGCCGTCTGCGCGGTCGATGTCGGCCGCACCGTCAACCCGCTGAATGTGCAGGCGCAGGTCATGGGCGGCACACTCGATGCGGTTTCCAGCGCCTTGCATCTGGCGATCACGCTCAAGGGTGGCGAAGTCCAGCAACGCAATTTTGCGGATTACGCACCGATGCGCATGGCCGAATCGCCGCAAAGTGTAGAAGTCCACATTGTGGAATCCGGCACCGATCCCGTCGACTTTGCCGATGCCGGCGTCGCCAGTGCGGCCCCGGCACTGGCGAACGCGATCTATGCCGCCACCACCGTGCGCGTGCGCAAACTGCCGTTGTTGCCGGAATTGTTGCGGCTGATTTAGGGAACCTCCGCACATGCCGTCATTCCGGCGAAAGCCGGAATCCATCTTGATCTTCAAGGCTAAAAGTCAAACTGGAATCCGGCTTTCGCCGGAATGACGAGCTGCGGGGTTGTGCAGCCATACTTTAGACGTTCAGTAGTCGCAGGCTTGTTCCTCAATCGCGCGTTTGGCGGCGGCGAGTTCGCGCGCCGTATCGACTTCCTGCGCCGCGCCCACGTTCGCCAGCGGATCGAGCGGATTGCCCATTATCAGTTGTGCCATGCGCGCGCCTCTCCCCGCCTGATTTCCGGCTTCCTCGGGCGTTGGCCCATTGTCGAATTTGCTGCGTCGACAGTGAATCATGTTGTGTCCGCGCGCGAGCAGTTTGCGGCCGCGTGCCAAGCCTGCTTCGCGCGGCGTGACGGCGCTTGCCGCTGGCGGCAAGCGTATTGATCCATCCTGGTTGAAAATCCGTGGCATCGTGCTGGCTTGGTCGGGAGTCAATGCCGGAGCGGCCGGCGCGAAGTCGCTGCTCGCTGCGATACTCGTGCCGATTCGTGCCGGAGTATTTGCCCGCGTCAGCAACGGCGGCGGCACAGGCATTGGCGGTGGCAATTCGGGATTCAGCAAAATCACCTGCACCACCGATTCGTCGTCGCGTGCCGGTGTTTGCATCGCCTCGCGCAATTCGATCAGCAAACCCAGGTGCAGCAACAGCGGCAGGATCAGGGCGGCGGCGTACCAGCGCCAGTATCGCGGCGGTGGCGGGCGTTCGAGTTCGGTCAGCGCGCGCTGGCGGATAGCCTCGCTCCATGCCGCAGCGTCCACGGTTGTCGCCGGCGTTTCGTCGTCCATATGCATGGCGCGCGAGCGTAGCCAGCCGCAGGTAAATGTCCGGTTAACCCGCAATGCAGCCGCGCTGCCGCAGCGCCGCTTGACCGCGCGCGGCGAAAGGAGAAGGCTAGGCCCCATTGAAATGTGTGCCCAAGGATGGGCGCTTCTTGATCTTCGCGATCAAGGAAGATCGCAAAAATAAATACATCTTTTAGGAGAAACCGACATGGCCTACACCACGCAAGGCATCCGAAACATCGCGCTCGTCGGTCACTCGGCCGCGGGCAAGACCACGCTGTTCGAGGCCCTGCTGCATACGGGCGGCGTGATCGGTGCTCCCGGCTCCGTCGAGCGCGGCACCACGGTTTCCGATTACGAACCGATGGAGAAGGAACGCAAGCAATCGCTCAACACCGTGATCGCGTCGATCGACCAAGGCGACTGCCATATCAATCTGATCGACACACCCGGCGCCGCGGATTTCCGTGGACCGACCCTGACCGCGCTCGCCGCGGTGGAAACCTGCGCGATCGTGGTCAATGCGCATAACGGCATCGAGTACGGCACCCAGCGCATGATGCATCACGCCAAGGCACGCGGCCTGGCGCGCATCCTCGTGGTCAACAAGATCGACGGCGGCAACTGCCGCGCCCTGGTCGAGCAATTGCGTGAGGAATTCGGCGCCGAATGTCTGCCGATCAACCTGCCCGCGCAAGGCGGCAAGACCGTGGTCGATTGCTTCTTCAAACCCGAAGGCGTGGCCGATTTTTCCAGCGTCGCTGAAGCGCACCAACGCATCATCGACCAAGTGGTCGAGATCAACGAAACCGTGATGGATCGATTTCTCGACAAGGGCGAAAAAGGATTGTCCGGCGCGGAATTACACGATGCCTTTGAGCAATGTCTGCGCGAAGGTCACTTGGTGCCGGTGTGTTTCGTCTCCGCGCGCACTGGCGCGGGAGTGAAGGAACTTTTGCACTTTGTGGAAAAGTTGCTACCGAATCCGCTGGAAGGCAATCCGCCGCCCTTCGTCAAGGGCAGCGGCGCAAATGCGACGCCGATCCAGGCGCAGCCGGATCCGAAACTGCACGTCGTCGCCGACGTGTTCAAGATCGTCAACGATCCCTTCGTCGGCAAGCTGTCTGTGTTCCGCGTCTATCAGGGCACGCTGAAAAAGGATTCGCAACTATTCATCGGCGACGGCAAGAAACCGTTCAAGGTCGGCCATCTGTTCAAGCTCCGCGGCAAGGAGCACCTCGAGATCGACCAGGCGATTCCGGGCGACATCGCCGCCATCGCCAAGGTCGAGGAAATCCATTTCGACGCCGTGCTGCACGATTCGCACGATGAAGACGAGATTCACCTGAAGCCGCTGGATTTCCCGCAGCCTATGTTTGGTCTGGCGGTCGAACCCGCGCACAAGGGTCAGGAGCAGAAACTCGCGACGTCGCTGCACAAACTTGCCGAGGAAGATCCCTGCTTCCGTTACGAGCACAACAAGGAGTTGAACGAATCCGTGGTGCGCGGACTATCCGACTTGCATCTGAAGCTGATGCTCGAACGCATGAAGGAACGCTACGGCGTCGAGGTGAAAACGCGGCCACCGCGGATCGCCTACCGCGAAACCGTGGCAGCGAAAGCCGAAGGTCATCATCGCCACAAAAAGCAAACTGGTGGCGCCGGGCAATTCGGCGAAGTGTTCCTGCGCATCGAGCCGCTGCCGCGCGGCGGCGGTTTCGAGTTCGAGGACGCGATCAAGGGCGGCACGATCCCGAACCAGTTTCTGCCGGCGATCGAAAAAGGCGTGCGCCAGGTACTTGATCACGGCGCCGTCGCCGGCTATCAATTGCAGGACGTGCGGGTAATTGTATACGACGGCAAATATCATCCGGTCGACTCCAAGGAAGTCGCCTTCGTCAGCGCCGGCAAGAAAGCCTTTCTCGATGCCATTGCCAAGGCCAAACCACAGGTGCTCGAACCGATCGTGAACATGGATGTGTTCGTGCCGGATGCCTTCATGGGCGACGTCACCGGAGGCCTGG
Organism: Rudaea sp.; assembly: GCA_025451955.1. GTDB lineage: Bacteria > Pseudomonadota > Gammaproteobacteria > Xanthomonadales > Rhodanobacteraceae > Rudaea. The sequence continues at coordinate 19,664 of JANWJJ010000020.1, forward strand.
CCGGCAAACGCGCGCGCATCCACGGCACCGATTCGCTGCGTGGCGGCGAACTCGTGATCAAGGCGCAGGTGCCGCTCGCCGAAGTCACCGATTACCAGACCGAGCTCAAGGCCATGACCGGCGGCAAGGGCCGCTACGCCATCGAGTTCAGCCACTACGATGCAGTGCCGGCGCAGGTGCAGAAGCAGTTGGTGGATGCGTACAAGCCGAAGGTGGAGGAGGAGTAGGAGTAGCAACGGGCGGAGCGCAACCACTGCCGTAAGTGGCGTGACACGCATCGCGCAAAGTGGACCTTCCCCGACGCATCGGTCTCGGGCCCACTTGCTACTTCGGGCAGATTCGTATTGCGGGTCTGCTAGGTGAAGGAGACAGCGATGAACGCGCCAAAATATTTGCGAACGATTTGTTGCAGTCTTGTACTCGCACTGCAATCGTTTTCGGTGTTTGCACAACAGAATTCAGCTGCTGTAAAAGCCAATCCGCAGCTGCCCATGGCTGTCCACAACGGCCAGCACGATTTCGATTTCGAGATAGGCACCTGGAAAACCCACCTGAAGCGCCTCGTGCACCCGTTGACCGGGTCCACGACATGGATCGAGCTTGATGGAACTTCCATCATCCGCAAAGTCTGGAACGGTCGCGCAAATCTGGTGGAACTGGAAGTCGACGGCCCATCGGGACACGTCGAAGGCCTGTCTCTGCGTCTGTACAACCCGCAATCGCGCCAGTGGAGCCTGAATTTTGCGAACAGTAGCGACGGCACCATGAGCGTGCCCACGATCGGCGAATTCAGGAATGGCCGCGGCGAGTTTTTCGATCAGGAGACGCTCAACGGCCGGGCCATTTATGTGCGCAATGTGTTCGCCGACATCACGCCGGATTCGTACCGTTTCGAACAGGCGTTCTCGAACGACGGTGGCAAGACCTGGGAAGTGAACTGGATCGCGATCGATACACGGGCGAAAGACGAATCCAGCAAGTAGCCCGGGAGATTCGGAAGATGGAACGTACCTTCCGGCATCTGTCCTGCCGATCACCCGGCAGCTAGCGATTCCGCGAGCTTGTCGAACGAACCGCTCCAGCCGTTGTTGTGACTGTCGCGGCGTTCGGCGCTGGCAAAACCCGTGTGCACCATCGTCATCTCGGTGCCCTTGCCCACCGCCTTGAACGTCAGCGTAACCAGAGTCTCCTGCGTCTCATGCGCCCACATCCAGCTGAATACCAGGCGCGAGGGGCGCACGACTTCTTTGTAGGCGCCACTGACCTTGGGATCCATCTTGTCCGGCGTGTGCATGGTGATGGCATAGGCGCCGCCGACGTGGGCATCCAGCTTCGTTGCTTCGGCCTGGACGCCACGCGGGCCGATCCATCGCGAGATCACAGTCGGATCGAGCCAGGCATCGAACACGCGTTCAGGCGGCGCGTCGAAATGGCGCGTGAGGGTCAGGGTGGTATCAGCGGCGTTTTGGTTCGCGGTCGACATGGGGTTTCCTCGGTTTGCTTGGCTTCTTCAGATGATCGTCCAGGCGATCGAAACTTTCGCTCCAGAAGCGCGCATGGAAATCGAGCCATTCGCGCGCAGCCTGCAACGCTTGCGGATTGAGTCGGCAGCGGCGGAACTGGCCATCGCGCTCGCGCACGATCAGCGCGGCACGCTCAAGTACGTTGAGGTGGCGCGTAATCGCCGGTGCCGAGATCGCGAACGGCTTGGCAAGTTCGTTGACCATCGCCTCGCCCGCCGCGAGGCGCGCAAGGATGGCGCGCCGGGTCGGGTCGGCGAGCGCGGCGAAGGTGCGGTCTAGTCGTCTCATACTCATTTAACTTGTATGTTAATTGTTTATCCGGTTAAATACAAGCGGCAAACATCCAGGGTGCCGCGGGGCCGGAGTTTTCCGCACTGCCGCAAGGATTTTCGGCCAAGAAGCGTACACTGCGCCGGCGACAACCTGCCTCCGGGAGAAACCTCATGATGATCTCGCTTGCTCAGCTCTGGCTGCCGATTCTGCTTTCCGCCGTCTTCGTTTTCTTCGCCAGCAGCATCCTAAACATGCTGCTCAAATTCTGGCATGCGCCGGATTACCACGGATTTTCCAACGAGGACGAAGTCCGCGCCGCGATCCGCAAAAGCAACGCCGGCGCCGGCATGTACATGCTGCCGATGTGTACGCCCGAGGCGATGAAACAACCCGAGACGCAGGAGAAATTCAAGCAGGGCCCCGTCGGCACGGTTGCCCTGCGCCTGCCCGGTTCGATGAACATGGGCGCTTCGCTCGGACAGTGGTTCGTGTTTTGTCTTCTGGTGTCGTTCTTCTGCGCGCTGCTCGTCACCCATGCCGTGCCTCACGCTGCGCCGTTCGAGCGTGTGTTTCATATGGCCGGAATCGCGGCGCTGATGGGCTTTGCGTTCGGGCCGCTGCCGAATGCGATCTGGTGGGGACATCCGTGGTCGGTCACGCTCAAGCATGTGATCGACGGCGTGATCTACGCGTTGATCACCGGCGCCACGTTCGCCTGGCTGTGGCCGGCATGATGCTCTGCAAGACTGGCCTGCTGCTGGCGCTCATCTGCGCCAGCGCACTGGCGCAGACCCCGTCCGCCGAAGTACACAAATTCATCGCCTACGACGATGCCGTTATCGCGCTCACTCACGTACGAGTGATCGACGGCACCGGTGCTGCCGCGCAGGAAAACCGCACGGTCGTTTTGCGCAATGGAAAAATCGCATCGGTGACGGACGGCGCAACACCACCGCCAGATGGCGCGCGCGTGATCAATCTTGCCGGCCACAGCGTGATTCCCGGCCTCGTCGGCATGCACGATCACCTGATGTACACGGCTTCGATCAATCTCGACGAGAACGACAAGATTCCGCCACCCGGATTCCTCGTCACCGAGCTGGCATTCTCGGCACCACGCCTGTATCTGGCATCCGGTGTCACCACCATGCGCACCACCGGCAGCGTCGAGCCGTACACGGACTTGAACATCCGCCGTTTGATTGACGCCGGCAAGATGCCCGGCCCGCATATCGACGTGACCAGCCCCTACCTCGAAGGCAAGGACAGTTTCTTCCCGCAGATGACAGCGTTGACTACGCCGGAGCAGGCGCGCAAGACCGTCGCGTTCTGGGCCGGTCAAGGCGTGACTTCGTTCAAGGCTTATATGGATATCTCTGCGGCCGTGCTCGGCGCAGCGATCAAGCAAGCGCATCACGAAGGCATGAAGATCACCGGTCATTTGTGTTCCGTGGACTATCCGGAAGCGGTGAAGCTGGGCATTGACAATCTTGAACACGGCCCGGTGTATACCGATTCGGAATTCGTGCCCGGGCGCAAACCCGACGTCTGCCCGCAGATTCCGGCCATTGTCGCGTCGTGGCTCGATCGCCCGATCGATGGCAAACCGGTGCAGAATCTGATCCGCGACCTGGTCGAGCATCACGTCGCCGTGACTTCCACGTTGCCGGTGTTCGAGGCGTCGATCACGACGCGTCCGGTGGTGTCGCAACGGCAGACACGGATGATGTCCGCCGAATCCTTGCGCAGCTATCTGAGCGCGCGCAACAACGCGGCAACTTCGCCGGCTCGCGCAGAAAAAGGCGAAGCCGCGTTGAAAAAAGAAATGGCCTTCGAGCGCGCATTTGTGCATGCCGGCGGCCTCTTGCTCGCCGGACCGGACCCGACCGGAAACGGCGGTGTGCTGCCGGGCTTCGGCGATCAGCGCGAAGTCGAGCTGCTGGTCGAAGCCGGCTTCACGCCACTGCAAGCCATCCACATCGCCACCGAAAATGGCGCGCGATTCGAACGCCGGCTCGATCGCATCGGTACGATCGAAACCGGAAAGAATGCCGACTTGGTCGTGCTCAAGGGCGATCCGAGTCAGCACATCGACGACATCGAAAATGTCGAACTGGTATTCAAGGATGGCGTTGCTTACGATCCAGCGAAGTTGATCGATTCCGTACGCGGAATGGTCGGGATTCGCTAGGATTCGTTCGACCGAATTCGTTCAACCGGACCTGTTCAACCGGCCGGCTGCCGCACGCGCTCAATCAGCGCATCCACGAAGCTTTCGGTGCTGCCACTGCCGCCGAGATCGGGTGTCGTGCGATCCTTCGCCGCCAGCGTGGCGCGGATCGCTACGCGCAAGCGTTGCGCCTGATCCGGCTGACCGAGGTGATCGAGCATCTGGCAGGCCGCAAGTAACAAGGCGCAGGGATTGGCGATGCCCTTGCCCGCGATATCCGGCGCCGAGCCGTGCACGGCTTCGAAGATTGCCGCATCAGTGCCGATGTTCGCGCCGGGCGCCAAGCCCAAACCGCCGACAAGTCCCGCGCACAAATCGGAAATGATGTCGCCGAACAGATTGGTGGTGACGATCACGTCGAACTGTTCGGGCTTCATCACCAGTTGCATGCAGGTGTTGTCCACGATCATTTCGTTAAACGCGATCTGCGGATACTGCGTGGCGATTTCGCGCGCGACATCGAGAAACAAACCCGACGCGGTCTTGATGATGTTGGCCTTGTGTACCGCGGTGATTTTCTTGCGCCCAGTGCGCACCGCCAGATCGAAAGCGTAGCGCACGATGCGGCTGGCGCCACGGCGGGTGTTGCGGATCATCGAGATGGCCGTCTCGCCATCGGCCGACAAGGACTGGCCTTCACTCAGATATGCGCCTTCGGTATTTTCGCGCACGGTGACGATGTCGATGTTGTCGTAACGCGATTTCGTATTCGGAAACGTGATCGCGGGTCGCACATTGGCGTAAAGATCGAAACGCTTGCGCAGTTCGACATTGATCGAGGCGAAACCGCCGCCGACCGGCGTGGTCAGCGGGCTTTTCAGCGCGATGCGATGCTTGCCGATGCTGTCGAGCGTCGCCGCGGGCAGCAGCTCGCCGCACTTTTCCAGCGCCGACACGCCGGCCTCGACGAAGTCATAACTCAGACCGACGTCGAGCGCATCGAGGACGCGCAAGGTGGCGTGCATGATCTCGGGGCCGATGCCGTCGCCACGGATCACCGCAATCGTCTTGCTCATCGAAACTCCAGATTTAGATAGATACCGACTCAATACGGAATGATTTAATGCAAAATAAACGAACCCGTTATTATCCTGTATGCTTCCAGCACGGACAAGGAACCGGATTCACGCGCACCACGAAATGGATACCGGAATTTTCCGCCTACCAATTCACCGCTGGCTTGCTCTCGCCGTACTGGCGCTGGCCGCGTGCGCCTCTGCCCAGGCGGCTGGCAACGCTGCCGTGCCCTACGCAATTCGCCTGCAACAGGCCAGTGCGGCCGTCGCCGGCTGGACCCTGGCGATCGACGGCGAGTGGGCGACGCAATGCCCACCGGCGCTTGAAAGCGTGGGCCTGGATGGCAACGACCTGCGCATCGATGCGCGCTCGGCATTGGGATTATGCGCACGCCAGGCGACGCCTTACTCCATCGAAGTCAATCCGACCTTGGCGCTGAACCGGCCAAATCTGACGCCGGGGATTTATCACGTGAGTTTCTATGCCGCCGACGGCGCCCAGGCGCGGCCGAAACTGCGCGCGTTCGCACTCGTCGATCGCAGCTTGCCGGATGCTGCGTCGATCACACCGGAAACCGGATTCTGGTGGAGCACCCAATCCGGCACGGCGGAAACCGACCGCAGCATTCTCAGCCTGGAATTGCAGAACGGCCAGCTCAGCGTCGCCCTGCTCAGCTACGACACGGCCGGTCAGCCGACTTGGTATTTCGGTGCGGGACCATTCGCCGGCCGCACCGCGCATGTGCCGCTGCTGCGTCTGGCTGGCGGCAGCGATCCGTTCTCGCCGGTGGCCACAAACCTGCATGGCGAACCTGCGCTGACGCTTGACCTGCAGTTTGCCTCAAGCGCCCACGCGGCGGCCTGGCTCGGTCGCAGCGAAGGCAGCGTCGACGATTCCAGTCTGCGCTTGCAGCCGATGGATCTGGTGCGACTGCCACTGGCTGAATCCGCCGACGGCGGCGCCTGGCAGGGCGATTGGGTCTTGGTCAAAGACGCTGGCGGCACGCCGCAACGCTTGCGCCTGGATCGTTTCCAGACACTCGACGCAAATCATTTCCAGCTTGACGACAGCGCCAACGGTTTCAGCCTGGCCTGTACGCGCGACGCCACGCGACCCGACCTGCCACCGTCGTCGTGTTCACTACATCAAGCCGACGGCAGTGAATCCGCAGTTTTCGATTCCGTGGCCATCGCGCGCATGGATGGCGTGGCGGTACACCTGCTGCGAATTTCGCCTTAAGCCGCAGGCGATTCGCGTTCGAGCGTATCCAGAAAATCCACCGCACGGCGCAAATGCGGAATCACGATTGAGCCGCCGACCACCAATCCGACGCTGAATACCTCGAAGAACTCGTCGCGATTCACGCCGGCATTGCGACACTCGGCGATGTGATAGCTGATGCAATCGTCGCAACGCAACACCAGGGAAGCGACGAGGCCAAGCATCTCCTTGGTCTTCGCCGGCAGTGCGCCGTCCTTGTAGGTCTGTGTGTCGAGCGCGAAAAAACGCCGCACAACCTGATTGTCTTCGCCCAGGATGCGCGCGTTCATGCGCTGGCGGAACTCGGCGAACTCGCTGACCCGATCGCCGCTCATGCCGGATGGCCGATCAGTTTCGTCAGTTCGCCGCTGCGCTCGGCCGCGACCAGATCGTCGTAGCCGCCGACGTGATGATCGTCGATGAAAATCTGCGGCACCGTGCGCCGCTGCGCGCGTTTGAGCATCTCGTCGCGCCGCGCGGCGTCGATGTCGACGCGAATCTCGGCGTAATCCAGGCCCTTGCTCTTGAGCAGGTTTTTCGCTGCCACGCAGTAGGCGCAATTCGCACCGGTATAAATTTCGACTTTGGCCATGTTTCGCTGTCCTGTACGGGTATCGCCGCGATATATGGTGCGTCGCCGCGCCGGCACAAGTCCAGTCCGGGGCGAATGCTGCCCTTGTCCGCTCGGGTTAACCGCGGCTGAGCGCCGGTTTCCGACCGGTGGCCGCGAACCAAACTCTGCGCTATGGTGTCCCATGACAATGACCGTTTCGTCCGGTATTCCGATGGTGCGCATCAACTCCGCTGTTTTCCTGTTCGGCCTGGCCTGCACCCTGCTCGCCGGCACACCGGCGCGTGCGGTGGATACGCAACTGCCGAGCATGGGCAGTTCGGCGGGTGCCATCGCGTCGCCGGAGGAACAGCGCCAATACGGATTCTACGTGCTGCACGAGTTGCGCAATCAGGGTCAGGTACTCGACGACGCCTTGCTCAGCGATTACATCAACACCCTGGGTTACAAGCTCGTCGCCTACAGTCCGCAGCCGGATCAAGCATTCACGTTCTTCGTGGTGCGCGATCCCTCGATCAATGCCTTTGCCCTGCCCGGCGGCTTCGTCGGCGTCAACGCCGGCCTGATAACGACCACGACGAACGAGAACGAACTCGCCGCTGTTCTCGCGCACGAGATTTCGCACATCACCCAGCAGCACCTGGTGCGCGCGGTCGAGGCCGAGCAGAAATATGCGCCCTTGATGATACTGGCGATGGTCGGAGCCATCGTCGCCTCCGCGCATCAAAGTCCCTACAGCACGAGCAATTCCGACATCGGCGCGATCGCCACCGCGCAAGGTCTGGTCGAACAGATGCAGATCAACTTCACCCGCGCCGACGAAACCGAGGCCGACCGCGTCGGCATCCAGACCCTGGCCAAGGCCAATTTCGATCCGGATGCGATGGCGGAATTCTTCGAACGCATGCAGCGTGCATTGCGTCCCGGCTTCGACGAAAACGACGTGCCCGCGCTGTTGATGGATCACCCGGTCACGCTCGAACGCATCAGCGAAGCCAAGGCGCGCGCCGAGGCGGTGAAGAAGGAAGAACAGCAACGTCGCGCCATGCTCAGCACCGACGCGGCCAAGACACCCGGGGCAGTGCATCTGCTGCTGCCGGCATCGCTCAAACAGGCATCCGGCGCGGCACTTGCCGAATCGGCGCGCCCGGCCGAGAGCCGCGAACAGCAACGCGCTCGCGCGGAAGCCTATTACGAGCTGATGCGCGAACGCGCCCGTGTGCTGGCGTCGGATCAATCAACCAAGACAGCCGCCTATTACGCCGACAATCTGCGCAACGATCCCGCGTTCAATACGCTGTCGAATCGCTATGGTTATGCGCTCGCGCTGGTGCGCGCCGGCGACGCGAAAAAGGGCCGCGAGGTAGCGGAAAAACTCGCAGCCGAACAGCCGCGCAATCTCGTCCTGCAACTGGCCGCCGGCAATGCGGAGCTGATGTCCGGCACACGCGACGCGGCCCTGCAACGCTATGCGCGACTGGAACCGGACTATCCGGACAACCGTGCCCTGGTGCTGGCGCATGCCGAAGCGTTGTTGTACGACAACGACAAGGCCAGCGCCAAGCACGCCCAGGATCTGCTGCGGCCGCAACTGTCCCGCGACGACGAAGATCCACAGTTGCAGGTTACCTTCGCCCGCGCCTGCGAACTCGCCGGCGATCCAGTGCGCGCTGGCGAGGCGCATGCCACCGCCGCTTACCTGAATGGCCGCGCCGAGGATGCGCTGAACCAGTTGAAACAGATCGCCAAACGCAGCGATCTGAATTACTACCAGCGCACTCGCGTCGAAGCGCTGATCGCGCAGATGACGCCCCTCGTGCTCGATCTGCGCCGGCACAAAATCAAGCCCGAGGATCAGGGCAAGTTCGCGCCGGCGCAATCCGCGAACCCGCCATCCATCGAATTGTCATTGCATCGTAACAATCTGCCGCTGTAATAACGCTGTCACAGTGCGCCGACGGCGCGGAACGGACGCAACGTGCAGAAACATATCCTGATCGTAGAAGACGAACCCGCCATCCGCGACATGGTCGCGTTTGCGCTGCGCAAGGCCGACATGGAACCGGCCCATGCCGCCGACGCACGCAGTGCGCAAAGCATGATCGCCGAGCGCGTGCCCGACCTGATCCTGCTTGACTGGATGCTGCCCGGCATGAGCGGACTGGATCTGGCGCGGCGTCTGCGCCGCGACGATCTCACTCGCGCCATACCGATCATCATGCTCACCGCGCGCGGCGAGGAAACCGACCGCGTCGGCGGCCTCGATGCCGGCGTGGACGATTACGTGGTGAAACCCTTTTCGCCGCGCGAATTGATCGCGCGCATCAATGCCGTGATCCGGCGCAGCCGCGGCAGCGACACCGAAGGCTCCATCGCCATCGGCCCGTTGAAGATCGACAGTGCCGCACACCGCGTTTATGCCGGCGATCAAAGCGTGTCGATCGGCCCGACCGAATACCGCCTTCTGCATTTTTTCATGACCCATCCGGAGCGCGTCTACGCGCGCAGCCAGTTGCTCGATTACGTCTGGGGCGGCAGCGTGTATGTCGAGGAACGCACGGTCGATGTGCACATCCGGCGCCTGCGCCAGACCCTCGAACCGTATGCCTGCGATGGCCTGTTGCAAACCGTGCGCGGCGCCGGTTATCGCTTCTCCGCGACGCCGGCCGCGTGAATCGCCGCACCCGCAATCCAGCCGCTGCAAACCCGATTGCCTGCGTTGCGGTTTGGTGAGAAAGTGACCGATGCGTTTTGATTTCCTGCAAAGCCACGCTTGGCAAGTGTCGCTCGGACGCTTCGTGATCCTGCTCGCGAGCGCGTTCGGCGTCGGTCTGATCTGGCATGTGCAATTGTATACCGTGCTTGCCGCGCTGTTCGGATACTCGCTGTGGTCGCTGGTCAGCCTGTACCAGATCCAGTCCTGGCTGCATTCGCGGCAACGCCGTCCGCCGCCGGAAGATCGCGGCGTCTGGTCGGATATTTCTGCACATGTATACACCAGACTGCGTACCGAGCGCTCGCGCAAGCGTCGCCTGATTGCCTTATTGCGTGCGTTCCGCGAAGGCGCCGCCGCCCTGCCCGACGGCGTGATCGTGCTCACCCGCGGCCGCAGCATCGTCTGGTTCAACGAAGCGGCCGCGGCCCTGCTCGGACTATCCGCGCCACGCGATCGGCGTGCGCATATCGATGCCTTTCTGCCGGCGCCTGCACGGGAATGGATTACCCGGGAACCGGCGCAGGAGCCGCTGCGCGATGCCGCTTCGGCACGCGATGCGAGCCAGCATCTATCGTTCCGGCTGATCCCGTATTCGCACGAGCACATGCTGCTGGTGGTGCGCGACGTGACGCCGCTGGCGCGACTCGAGCAGGTGCGTCGCGATTTCGTCGCCAATGTTTCGCACGAGTTGCGCACGCCGCTGACGGTATTGCATGGCTATCTGGAAATGCTCGAGCCCGAAACCGCGCCGCAGCTCGCACCAATCATCGCCGATCTGCGCGGTCAATCGCGGCGCATGACCCAGATCGTCGAGGATCTGCTGACGCTATCGCGACTCGAGGCGCAGCAACAACCGGCGGACGAACGCGTGCCGATGCGGGCGCTGCTGGCGACGCTCAAGCGCGAGGCCGACGGGCTGTCGCAAAGCCGCCATCACATCAGTCTGGTGCGCACCTGTGAGCAGGATCTGCTCGGTTCGATCGATTATCTGCACAGCGCGTTCTCGAACTTGATCTCCAACGCGGTGCGCTACACGCCTGCCGGCGGCAGCATCGAGATTTCCTGGATGCCGATGCCCGGCAATGGCGCACGCTTTGCCGTGACCGACACCGGCGTCGGCATTCCGGCCGAGCATCTGCCGCGCATCAGCGAACGCTTCTACCGCGTCTCGACCAGTCGCTCGCGCGAAACCGGCGGCACCGGATTGGGCCTGTCGATCGTCAAACACGTGCTGCAGCGGCATCAGGCCCGACTCGAAATCGAGAGCAAAGCCGGCGTTGGCAGCAAGTTCTGCGGCGTGTTCGCAAGCGAGCGCCTGCTGCCGCCGCCGGGCCTGGATGAAACATCCTGAGCGCGCGTGCGCCGTTTCGCTATGATGCAATCCGGCATCCATCGCGGCGCGGCCTTTGCGCACCGGTAAAGCACCCAGCGCTGCATACAAATGACGACCGCACCTGATCTGAAAAATCCGCAGCTCTACCTCAACCGCGAGCTGGCCCAGCTCGAATTCAATTTCCGCGTGCTCGCGCTGGCGCAGGATCCGGTCACGCCGCTGCTGGAACGGCTGCGTTTCATGTGTATCTGCAATTCCAACCTCGATGAATTCTTCGAGGTGCAGGTGGCAATCCTGCGCCATCATGTCGCGTTCGGCGACGCGGTGCCGGGTGCCGACGGCCTGTCGCCGGGCGAGGTGCTCAGCCGCATCCGCAAGCGCGCACTGGAACTGGTGCGTGCGCAATACACGCTGTGGAACGACATCCTGCTGCCGGAACTCGAACGCGAAGGTATCAATTTTGTTTCGCGCGAGCGCTGGACGGTGAAACAGCAACGCTGGCTGCAAGGCTATTTCCAGAACGAGGTGCTGCCGGTGCTGTCGCCGCTCGGCCTCGATCCCGCGCATCCGTTTCCGCGCATTCTCAACAAGAGCCTGAACCTGATCGTCGCATTGCGCGGCCGCGATGCGTTCGGCCGCGAAGGCGACATGGCCCTGGTGCGCGCGCCGCGCTCGCTGCCGCGCATCGTGCGCCTGCCGCCGGAAGTCGGCACGCGCCCTTACGAGTTTGTTTTCCTGTCGAGCATCCTGCTGCAATTCGTCGACGAGTTGTTTCCCGGCATGCGGGTCAAAGGCGCATACCAGTTTCGCGTGACTCGCAACAGCGAATTGTCCGTCGACGAGGAAGATGTCGAAAACCTCGCCCACGCCCTGCGCGACGAGTTGCGCGGACGCGGCTACGCCAAACCGGTACGGCTGGAGATCGCCGAGAGCTGCCCGAAAGCCGTCGCCGGATTCCTGATGCACAATTTCGAGCTTGGCGACAGCGAAATCTATCGCTGCGCCGGGCCGGTCAACGTGCATCGCGTGATTGCCATCTACGATCTGGTCGAGCGCCCCGACCTGAAGTTCCCGAAGTATACTCCGCGCCTCGCCGCGGCCGTCGCCGCCGAACGCAATCTGTTCGAAGCCATCGCCGAACGCGATATCCTGCTGCATCATCCGTTCGAATCGTTCAGCGCGGTGACCGAACTGGTGAAGCAGGCCAGCCTCGATCCGGACGTACTCGCGATCAAGCAGACGCTCTATCGCACCGGGCCGGATTCGCCGCTGGTGACCCTGTTGATCGACGCCGCGCGTGCCGGCAAGGACGTGACCGTGGTCGTCGAACTGCGCGCGCGCTTCGATGAAGAGCGCAACATCGAATTCGCCAACCGCCTGCAGGAAGCCGGCGTGCAGGTCGTGTACGGCGTGGTCGGCTACAAGACCCACGCCAAAATGCTGCTGATCGTGCGCCGCGAGCAGGGGTTGCTTCGCCGCTATGTGCACTTGTCCACCGGCAACTACCATCACGTCACCTCGCGCCTGTACACCGATTTCGGTCTGATGACGGCCGACGCCGACATCGGCAGCGACACGCACAAGTTGTTCCAGCAGATTTCCGGACTCGGCCCGGTGATCCAGCTCAGGCGCCTGCTGCAATCGCCGTTCACCCTGCACAAGCGCGTGATGCAGATGATCGAGCGCGAGATCGCGCACGCGCAGGTGGGCAAACCTGCACGCATCATCGCCAAGATCAATGCCTTGAACGAAGCCAGCGTGGTGGAACTTTTGTACAAAGCCTCGCGCGCCGGCGTGCAGATCGACCTGATCGTGCGCGGCGCCTGCACGCTCAAGCCCGGCATGCCCGGCGTATCCGAAAACATCCGCGTGCGCTCGATCGTCGGCCGCTTCCTCGAACACAGCCGCGTCTACTGGTTTGCCAACGCCGGCACGCCGGAGATTTTCTGTTCCAGTGCCGACTGGATGGAACGCAACCTGCTGCGCCGGATTGAAGTATGTTTTCCGATTCTCGATCCGGAACTCGCCCAGCGCGTCCACGACGAAGCGCTGGACAATTACCTGGCCGACAACCTGCACGCGTGGATCCTGCACGCCGATGGCCGCTACGAACGCGCGACGCCGGGCGAAGTCATGCCGCATTCCGCACAAACCGCGCTGCTGGCAAAGCTCTGCCAATGAGTGCCGCCGGCATGCTTACGCACCAGGTCGCAGCCGTGCCACAATCGGCACCATGAGCGACACCGATCACTCTCGCATCCGCGACGGCGAACTGCTGGCCGCCGTGGATATCGGCTCCAACAGTTTTCACCTGGTGGTCGCGCGCTACGAGCATGGCGAACTGCGCGTGATCGACCGGCTGCGCGACAGCGTGCGCCTGGCCGCAGGCTTGCGACCGGATGGCAGTCTCGACGAATCGCGTTACGAGCGCGCACTGGCCTGCCTGGCCAAGTTTGGCCAGCGCTTGCGCGTGCTGCCGCACGAACGTGTGCGTGCGGTGGCGACCAATACCGTACGCCAGCTCAGTTCGCCGGCGACCTTCCTCGGTCCGGCCGAAGCCGCGCTCGGCCATCCGATCGAAGTCGTGTCTGGGCGCGAAGAAGCGCGTCTGATCTATCTTGGCGTCGCTCACGGCGTACCCGACTCACCGCAGCGGCGGTTGGTGATCGACATCGGCGGCGGCAGCACCGAATTCATCATCGGCCAGCACTTCGAGGCGCTGGAAAAGGAAAGCCTGCAAGTTGGCTGCGTCGCCAGCACCCTGCGGTTCTTTGGCGACGGCAAACTCAGCTCCAAACGCTGGAAGCAGGCGCAGACCGAGATCGCCGTGGAATTGCAGCAGTTCGCGGCGGATTACCGCAGCCACGGCTGGGGCGAAGCCATCGGTGCGTCCGGCACGATCCGGGCCATCGGCAGCGTGGTGCAGGCCACCGGATGGTGCGATGTGCAGATCACCCGCAGCGCACTCGAACGGTTGCGCGATGCGCTGCTGACTTGTGGAAATGTGGACAATATTCGCTTGCCGGGTCTGGCCGAAGAACGTATCAGCGTCTTTGCCGGCGGCGTGGCGATCCTCGAAGCCAGCTTCGCCGCGCTTGATCTGAAGCAGATGCGCGTCTGCGAAACCTCGATGCGCGAGGGCGTGCTCTACGACATGATCGGGCGCGCCGAACAACGCGATCCGCGCGCCGCCAGCATTACCGCGCTGGCGCAACGCTACGCGGTGGATCGCGATCACGCCGGGCGCGTCGAAGTCACCGCCTTGTCGCTGTTCGACCTGGTCGCCCGCGACTGGCAGCTAGGTCATGCCGAACGCGATTGGCTGTCGTGGGCGGCGCGCATCCACGAAATCGGCCTGGCCATCGCGCACAGCCAGCATCATGTTCACGGCGCGTATATTGCGGAAAATTCCGATCTCGCCGGCTTTGCCCGCCACGAGCAACAGGTACTCGCGGCAGTCTTGCGCAATCACCGCCGCAAACCCAACGACGCCGTACTGCGCGCCCTGCCCGAACGCCTGCGGCTGTCCGCTGCGCGCGTCACCGCCCTGTTGCGTCTGGCCGTGCTGCTGCAACGCGGCCGCGCTGCCGATCCGCCGCCCGCGCTGGAACTGCACGCCGAAGACAAGTCGCTGCAATTGAAGTTGCCACGCGCCTGGCTCGACGCGCACCCGCTGACGCGCGCCGATCTCGATCAGGAACGCGACTATCTAAAACAGTTCGAGATCAAGCTGCAAGTGCGCGATAGCGAGAAGCTGGCCGCCGCCTGATCGCCGACGGCGGACCGCACGCAGCGGTTCTGCCGAACGGGTTCTGGCACGACGCTCAGGGGCGCCGCGCCAGCTCCGGATTGTCGCGCGCCACTGGCATCAGATCCTTCTTCGAGACGCCGAGCCAGAGCAGGATCGGGTTGGCGAAGAAAATCGACGACAACGTACCGATGACGATGCCGATGATCATGGTCAGGGCGAAACCGTGCACCACCGGGCCGCCAAAGAAGTACAAGGCGATCATCGTGATCGCGGTGAACAACGCAGTGATGATCGTACGCGACAGGGTGGAATTGATCGCGCGGTTGAGGATGTCCACCGGTTCGGCCTTGCGCGTGGAGCGGAACAGTTCGCGCACGCGATCGAACACGACGACCTTGTCGTTGATCGAGTAGCCGACCACGGCCAGCACCGAAGCCAGCACGGTGATGTCGAACTCACGCTGAGTCAGCGCAAAAAATCCGACCGTGAGCAGGGTGTCGTGGATTTCACTGGCGATCGCGGCGATGGCGAAGCGCCACTCGAAGCGGATGCCGATGTAGATCATGATGCCGAGGATGACGAAGATCACCGCCACCGCACCGTCGCTCTTCAATTCCTCGCCGACCTGCGGGCCGACGAAATCGGTGCGCGTCTTGTGCGCATCGGAACGCTTGGCCAGCAGCGCCTTGAGCACATCGTCGGCGACCTGATCGTTTTTCTTCTTGGCGTCGCCGCTGGCAGCCTTGTCGTCGCGCGCCTGCAAGCGGATCGACACTTCACGTGCGCCACCAATGCTCTGCACGATAGCGTGATCGTAACCGGCCGCGTCCAGCGCAGTACGCACTTCGCCGGTATCGACCGGCTGATCGTACTTGACCTCGACCAGCACGCCGCCGGTGAAATCCAGGCCGTAATTCAGGCCGCGGGTGAGAATGGCGCCGATCGAAAGCACCACCAGCAGCGTGGAAATCACGATGCTGATATTGCGAAAGCGCAGGAAGTCGATTTTGCTGTTCGGGTTGAAAATTTCCATGATCAGTGCGCTCCTCGCGCATGGCCGCCGCCGACCGCCAGGCCCTTGAGCTTGCGGCCGTGATAAATCAGGTTGACCAGGGCGTGGGTGACCGTCACCGAGGTAAACATCGAAGTCAGAATGCCGACCGCCAGGGTCACGGCAAAGCCCTTGATCGGGCCGGAACCGAAGGCAAACAAACCAAACGCGGCCAGCAAGTGAGTGACGTTGGCATCGAGAATCGTCGCCCAGGCTTTTTCGTAACCGGCGCGTATCGACGCCAGAGGCGTCAATCCGTTGCGCAATTCCTCACGTATTCGTTCGCAGATCAGCACGTTCGCGTCGATCGCCATGCCCAGGGTCAACACGATACCGGCGATGCCCGGCATGGTCAGGGTGGCTTGCATCAGCGACAACACCGCAATCAGCATGATGAGGTTCAGCACCAGGGCGATGTCGGCAATCAGGCCGAACACGTGGTAGTACAGTGCCGCGCAAATCAGCACCAGCGCCAGGCCGAGCATCACCGCGCGCTCGCCCTTCTGGATATTGTCCTGACCCAGACTCGGGCCGATCACGCGCTCCTCGACAATGTCGGCCGGCGCGGCCAGTGAACCGGCGCGCAGCAGCAACGACAGTTCGCTGGCGGTCTTCATGCTTTCCAGGCCGGTGGTCTGGAAGCGCTTGGAAAAGACGCCCTGCACGGTGGCGTCGTTGATCACCTGTTCGGTAACCTTGTTGCTGCGCACTTCCTTGCCGTCGACGATCCTGGTCACCGGCGTACTTTCGATATAGACCACGGCCATGCGATGGCCAACATTGTTGGTGGTGAAATCGAGCATGCGCTTGCCGCCGACCGCATTCAGGGTCACCGACACCGAAGGCGTGCCAGTTTGCTGATCGAGCATGGCAGTGGCGTCGATGACTTCGTCGCCGCCGACAATGATTTTCTTCTTCAGCACGATCGGCATGGGTTTGCCGTCGGGACCCAGACGCTGGGTGTAGTACAGACGCGATTCCGGCGGTACGCTGCCGGATTTCGCCGCATCGACCGGATTGGTGCCCTCATCCACCGCGTGATATTCCAGGGTCGCGGCGGCGCCGAGAATCTTCTTCGCTTCGGCGGTATCCTGCACGCCAGGCAATTCGACCACGATGCGATTAGCGCCCTGTTGCTGAATCAGCGGCTCGGCCACGCCAAGCTGGTTGACGCGATTGCGGAACGTGGTCAGATTGCTCTGCACGATCTGCTTGGACTGCGCCACCAGCGCGGCTTCGCGGATCTTCGCCACCAACGCGAAACTATTCGCCGTGCTGACGCCGTCGGTAATTTCCAGTGGCGGTTGCTCGCCGAGTTTTTCCGGCTGGTTCACTTCCTTGTCGATGACCTTGCCCGCTTGCGTGCGATCGGCATCCGAGCGCAGCACGAGAACGATCCCTTGTGCACTGGCATTGACCGATTCATAGCGCACCTTGGCCTCGCGCAACGAGGTGCGGATATCGTCGACATAGCGCTGCTGCATTTTGTTCAGCGCGGCCTGCTGGTCGATTTCCATCAGGAAGTGCACGCCGCCCTGCAAATCCAGACCCAGCGGCATGCGGTTGGCGCCGATCGCGCGCAACCAGCCGGGCACGGTCGAGGCCAGATTCAGCGCGACGACATACTGATCGCCCAACTCCGCCTTGATCACGTCGGACGCGGCCAACTGCACGTCGGTGTTGGCAAAGCGCACGAGCATGCGGTCGCCGTTGATCTCGACGTCCTTGAAATCCATCTTCTTGGTTTGCAGGATGCCGAGGACTTTTTCCTTCAACGCTGCATCGACGGTCGCGCCGCGATTGGCGGAAATCTGCACCGCCGGCTGCTGCGGAAACAGAATCGGCAGCGCGTAGAGAATGCCCAGCAGTACCACCACCGCCACCAACGCGTATTTCCACTTCGGAAAATCGTTCATATCGTCACTCGTGCACCGCGCGTGGGGCGCGGTGGTTGTTTATGGTTGTGCGGATGATCGGAAAACCGATCGGCCCATCTATCAAACGGATTTCAGCGTGCCCTTGGGCAGCACCATCGAGATCGCGGATTTCTGCAACTTGATTTTGACGTTCGGCGCAATTTCAAGGGTGATGAACGAATCGCCCATCTCGTCGATACGCCCGGCCACACCGCCGTTGGTCACCACTTCGTCGCCGCGGGCCAGCGCCGCGATCATCGCCTTGAGTTCCTTCTGCCGCTTGGATTGCGAGCGGAACATGAAGAACATCATCGCCACCATGATGACGATGAAAATGATCGGCGAACCCAGCAAGCCGCCGATACCCGGCGCCACCGGCTCACCCGCCGCCTGCGCATAGGCGTTGGAAATCAGAAAATCCATGCGTACTCCTGTCGGAATGACGGCGATCGGGCCTGGCGAAACGGCCTGCCGTCAAAAAAGGCGTTGGATTATGCCATGGAGAGGCAAGGCGCGCACCCTTTCGCACAATGCTCGTCATTCCGGCAGGGACTGCCGGAATCCAGTCCACAGGGACGTGCCTATCGATCTGGCCAATCCATCCGTGGTTTCTGGATGCCGGCAATCCCTGCCGGCATGACGGCTCAGTTTTCGTTTGCGACGAACGCTTTTCGCAAGGTCTGAAACTCCACGACGAAATCCGCCAGCCGACGCGCCGCGATGGCCTCGCGCAAGCCGCGCATCAGATCCTGGTAGTAATGCAGGTTGTGGATCGTCGCCAGCATCGGTCCGAGCATTTCGCCGCACTTGTCCAGATGGCGCAGATAGGCGCGACTGAATCCGGAACGGCAGGTGTAGCAGGCACAAACCTCGTCGATCGGCCGCGTATCGCACTCGTATTGCGCGTTACGGATGCGCAACACGCCGTGGCGGGTGAAGATGTGGGCATTGCGCGCGTTGCGCGTGGGCATCACGCAATCGAACATGTCGATACCGCGAACGACGGCTTCAACAATATCTTCGGGCCGGCCCACACCCATGAGATAACGCGGACGCTCCGCAGGCAGCAGCGGCACGGTTTCTTCCAGCGTGCGGTTGCGCTCAGCCTCGGGTTCGCCCACCGCCAAGCCGCCGATCGCGTAGCCGTCGAAACCGATCTGCAGCAAGCCTTCCGCAGATACTTTGCGCCATTGTGGAAAAGTACCTCCCTGCACGATGCCAAACAGTGCGTTCGGCGGCTTTGATCCAGCATGATAGAGATCATCGAAGGCGCGGCGCGAGCGTTCGGCCCAGCGCAGGCTCAGTTGCATCGAGTCGCGCGCCTGTTTTTCCGTAGCCGGATAGGGTGTGCACTCGTCGAAGATCATGGCGATATCCGAATCGAGCGTGCGCTGGATGCGCATCGATTCCTCCGGCGACAGAAACACGCGCGAGCCATCCACCGGCGAAGCGAAACTGACGCCTTCTTCGCTGATCTTGCGACGCTCGGCCAGCGAGAACACTTGAAAACCGCCGGAATCGGTGAGGATAGGTTTGTCCCAGCCGATAAAACGATGCAGGCCGCCAAACTCGCCGATCACATCCAGCCCCGGACGCAGAAACAAATGAAACGTATTGCCGAGAATGATTTCCGCGCCGGTTTCCACAATCGACTGCGGCGTCATCGCCTTCACCGAACCGTATGTGCCCACCGGCATGAAGGCTGGCGTCTCGATCGTGCCGCGCGGAAACGCGATGCGGCCGCGGCGCGCGGCGCCGTCAGTGGCAAGAAGGTCGAAATGCATCGCACTCATACCGCAGCGCCATTCGGCAAAATCAGCATCGCATCCCCATACGAAAAAAACCGGTAACGTTCGGCCACCGCGTGACGATACGCTTCCAGCATCAACTCGCGCCCGGCGAAGGCCGACACCAACATCAGCAAGGTCGATTCGGGCAAATGGAAATTCGTAATCAACGCATCCACACTGGAAATATGGAAACCTGGAAAAATGAAAATCTGCGTCTCGCCGGCGAACGGCTGAACTTGACCGTCGCGCAACGCCGATTCCAGCGCACGCACCACGGTCGTACCCACGGCCACGACGTGCCCGCCGCGCTCGCGCGTGCGGCGGATTTTCTCGACCAGCTCCGCGCCGACGTTGAGCCATTCACGATGCATGACGTGATTTTCGATGGCCTCGGTGCGCATTGGCGCGAAGGTGCCGGCGCCGACGTGCAAGGTGACGTAACCGAAGTCGATGCCCTTGCCACGCAGCGCATCCAGCAGTGCCGTATCGAAATGCAAGCCCGCCGTCGGCGCCGCGACCGCGCCCGTCGCGCGCGCATAGACGGTCTGATAGCGCTCGGCGTCGGCGGCATCGGCCTCACGCGCAATGTATGGCGGCAACGGCATGCGACCAAGCCGCAGCAGCAGTTTTTCCAGCGGCTCGGGACCGTCAAGACGCAAAGTATAAAATTCCCCTTCGCGTCCAAGCACCGTAAGTTCTTCGCCGCCATCAAATACGATGCGGCTGCCCGGCTTCGGCTTTTTGCTGACGCCAAGCTGCGCCAGTGCCGTGTGTGCGCCGGTCACGCGCTCAATCAGGATTTCCACCGCGCCGCCGGATTCCTTGTGTCCATACAAGCGCGCCGGCAGCACGCGCGTGTCGTTGAACACCAGCAGATCGCCCGCACGCAAATACTCGACCAGATCGGTGAAGCGCCGATCCACGAACTGTTTGCCGGGTACATCGACGACGAGCAAGCGGCTGGCCGAGCGCTGCGGCAGCGGCTGCTGCGCGATCAGGTCGGTGGGAAGCTCGTAGTGGAAGTCGGATTTTTTCACCGCGCAATTGTACGCGGTGCGCCGGATCGGCGCGCCGAAATCAGAGCCAACCTTTTTGTCTAGCGAGCCTGTAAGCCTCGATCCGATTCCCCACGCCGAGCTTGCCGATGGCCTCGGACAGATAATTGCGCACCGTGCCTTGCGACAAATGCAATTGCCCGGCGATGTCACCCGCCGACATTCCCTCGCCGGCCAGGCGCAGCACCTGGCGTTCGCGGTCGTTGAGCGGATCGTCGCCAGACCAGGCTTCGAGCGCGAGTTGTGGATCAATCGCGCGGCCGCCGCGATGCACCTTGCGCAGTGCCTCGGCAAGTTGTTCGGCCGGCGCATCCTTGAGCAAATAACCGCCAACGCCGGCGTCCAGCGCACGCCGCAGGAATCCCGGACGCGCGAATGTGGTGAGAATGATCACCTTGCACTCGACGCCGCGCTCGCGGATGCGTTGCGCGAGTTCCAGTCCGGTGAGCTTGGGCATTTCGATATCGGTGACGACGACGTCGGGACAGTCCTTTTGGATCATCGACCACGCCTCTTCGCCATCGGCGGCGCAGCCGATCACATCCAGATCGGATTCGAGCTTGAGCAGGGCCGACAGCGCACCGCGCACCATCGCCTGATCCTCGGCAAGCAGGACACGAATCATCGGCGGATCGTCATCGGCAGTCGCGGGCGTTGCATAGATGCCGAGTTTACGCGGACTGCAAGGTCGGCGATGTAGTTGCGGAGACTTGCGCCGCCTGCGGCAGCGGCAGACTCACGCTCAACACGGTGCCGCGACCGCGCTCGGAATCGATGCGCAATTCCGCACCGATGCCGGCGAGGCGTTCGCGCATACCGGACAAACCATTGCCGGGAACGATGGCGCTGCCGCGACCATTGTCTTCGATACGCAGCATGAGTTGGTTAGCCTGCGCCTGCAATGTGATGTGCGCGCTGGTCGCCCGCGCGTGACGCTGGATGTTCGTCACCGCCTCGCGCACGGTCATCGCCAGCGCCGTTTCTATCTCGACCGGCAAGGCGACGTCGGCAAGTTCGTAACTCAGACGCACGCTGTTGGATTCCAGCAGCAGTCTCGCCGACGCCAGTTCGGCGGCGAATCCTGCCGCGCGGATACCCGTCACCGCACGGCGCACCTGCGCCAGCGCATCGCGCGCAACACGCTCGACATCGGCCATTTCGCGTTTTGCCGCCGCGACATCGCGATCGAATAATTTATTCGCCAGTTCCGACTTGATCGTGATCAGCGACAAGGTGTGGCCAAGCAGATCGTGCAGGTCGCGACCGATGCGTTCGCGCTCGGCAAGCGCAGCGAGGCGGCGGACTTCGTCGTTGCTCAAGCGCAGTTCGGCATTCTTCTGCGCACTGATCCCCCAAGCCAGATTGCCGCCGCCAACGGACAGCGCCACCATCGTCATCGCCACCGTGGCCACCCACGGCCAGCCCTGAAAGTGGCTGCATAGAACGAAGCCGGCGATCACGAGCAGGATGCACGCGATGCTCTGCCGCGGCGTACCGACGAACGCACAGAACGCGCAGGCGTAAATTCCGTAACAGGCGCCGCCACTGTGATTCCACGGCATCACCGCATAGCCGAGCAGGGCCACGGCAAAACCGAAATAGCCGATGTAACGCCGCGAGCGTGTGTACGCTTGCAGGTACAGATACAGAAATACCGGAAGACTGATTGCGGTAGCGATTACCCATTCGCGATCCACCGGGCCGCCGAGCAGCAAGTCGGAAAAGATCCAGAACCCCCACGCGAGATTGAACAGCGGGGCGTAGCGCATCTTTCCGTCTTTGCTGTCGCTGCACGCAACCGCATCGGGCGCGGGTTGAAAGTAGCGTTCGAGCATGGTCGGCATTATCGCTCAGTCCGAAGTCAGAGACACTTCGATTACGCCGCCCGCGCCAGCCAGCGCCGCGCGATACCAAAACAGATCGCAGTGAATCCGGCGAGCCACGCCAAATGTGATCCGATGCCGATTGCCGGCACCTGACCAACGCTCATCAGCGCCAACTGGCCCAGATGCCAAGCCGGCCACAACGGCGCGATCTGCGACAGGAAATGCGGCAGCACGCTCAGCGGCATCCACAATCCGGACAGGAACGACATCGGCAGATAAATCAGATTGACAAAAGCCGGCGCGGCGGCCGCATTGGCACGCGCTCCGATCATCAGTCCGAGTGCGCACATCGGCAACGCGCCAGCGACGGCGATGACCCCGAGTGACAGCCATTGCGAAACGTGCAGTCGCACGCCAGCCAATCCGGATGCCATCGCCGCCAGCGTGAAGTAGATGATCGCCGCAAACAGCATCGCCATGACCAGTTTGGCCAGCAGATAAGCGCCCGGCGGCATCGGCGCGACGCGCTTGAGCGCGAGCCAGCCGCGTTCGCGTTCGATCGCCACACCGACGCCGAAACCGAACAGGCTCGGCGCCATCACTCCGAACACGCTATAACTGGCGAATAGATAACGTGCCGCTTCGACACTGCCGTGATTCGAAATCAATCCGAACAGCAAATAGAATAGCGGCGGAAACAGCAACGACGGCACCGCGAACGCCGGTGTGCGCAACACGCGCAGGAATTCATATTTCGATTCGAGTGCGTAGGCCGGCAACGTGCTGCGTCCGGACAATGGAATCGTGGCGGAATCGACAATGGCGTTCATCAGGCGGCCTCTTTGGTAATCTCGACAAACGCTTCGGCCAGGCCGGCGCGTTGAACTTCGAGCTCGCTCAAACTCGTATCCTCGAACAGCAACTGGCGGACGACAGCCTCGGCGGCATCGGTGACGATCTCGATGCGTTCGCCATCTCGCGTCACGCTGCGCACTTCAGGCCAGCGCGAAATCGCTTCCGACGCAAGCATCGACAGGCAACGGATGCGCCGCTGCGACACCCGCGCGCGAATCGCACTGACGCTGCCCTCGGCGACGATGCGTCCATGCGCGAGCACGCTGACGCGATCGGCCAGCGCTTCGGCTTCTTCCAGATAATGTGTGGTCAACACGATGGCGCAACCTTCACTCACGAGCTGGCGTATCGTTTTCCACAATGTTACGCGCGCATCGACATCCAGCCCGGTGGTGGGTTCGTCGAGAAACAGAATCTCAGGTTTACCCGCAATCGCCAGCGCGAACTGCACGCGCCGCTGCTGACCGCCGGACAATTTGCCGTAGCGCTTGTTAAGCAGATTGCCGACGCCGGCCAGGGCGACGGTGTCGGCCACCGTACGCGGCTGCCGATTTGCATCCGACGCGTAATAGCTGCGGAACAACGTAATCAATTCGCCGACACTGAGCGTTTCCGGTACTCCGGTGGTTTGCAGCATCGCACCGATGCGACGACGTGAGGCGAGCGACTGCGGCGGCGCATCGAATAAAGTCGCGCTGCCGGCATCGGCGCGCAGCAAGCCGAGCAAGAGCGAGATCGCGGTGGTCTTGCCGGCGCCGTTCGGGCCGAGCAGGGCCAGCACTTCGCCACGGCGCACATCGAGATTCACGTTATCGAGCGCACACAGCTTGCCGTAGTGTTTGCTTGCGCCATCGAGCCTGGCCATGACCTTGGTTTTGTCGCTCATCGTTGCCGTCTCCTGCATTGCGCAGCAAGATTAGGCACAAACCAAACGACGCTACAGTCGCGACCATCACGACTTCGGCATGACGAATGTCAGGCGGCCAAGTGGTACCTTGAAGACGCGGTTGAAGCGGCTCCTTCGGCATACCGCCTTGACGTGCTAAAATGGCCGGTAAATCAAGCATTTCGCCGGTGCCATTTCGTTTTCGTCATGAAATCGGGCACGCGTGGGCAGAATGCGCATTGTGCATTTGTGGAGGATTCCCCATGTCGATCATCACCCAACTCAACGAACTGCGCAGCTGCGCCGGCACGGTACGCACCCACGGCCTGCCGGATGCGGTCATCGAACGTCTGGCGCCGCACTATCCGGAACTGGGCGAAGCGGTCGATGAGGCGCTGGCGCTGCATCGGCAATTGCGCGTGGAATTCCCCGAACTGCTCAAGCTCGACGAGAACGAACAACTGGCGCAGGTACAGGCCGACTTCGTCAATTTCTACGCTGACGACGCGGTCAATCCTTATGTCGCACTCGCCGCACGCGGATCGTGGGTTGTCACGCTCAAGGGCGCGGTGGTGCATGATTCCGGCGGCTACGGCATGCTCGGTTTTGGTCATGCGCCCAAGTCGGTGATCGCGGCCATGGCGAAACCGCAGGTAATGGCCAACGTGATGACGCCGAGCGTGAGCCAGATGCGCTTCACGCGCGCGCTCAAGGCCAATATCGGCCAGGCGCGCGGTGGTTCTCCGTTCACCAAATTCCTGTGTCTGAATTCCGGCTCCGAAGCCGTGTCGCTGGCTTGCCGCATCGCCGACGTCAACGCCAAGCTGATGACCGATGCGGGCGGCAAGTATGCCGACCGCACGATCAAACGCCTGGCGGTCAAGGGCGCGTTTCACGGTCGCACCGAGCGGCCGGCGGTGTATTCGGATTCCTCGCGCAAGGCCTATGCGCAGAATCTGGCCAGCTTCCGCGACGAGCACAGCCTGTTGACGGTGGAACCCTACAACGTCGAGCAATTGCGTCAGGTGTTTGCCGACGCCGACAAGAACGGCTGGTTCATCGAAGCCATGTTCCTTGAACCCGTGATGGGCGAAGGCGATCCTGGCCGCGCCGCAACGCCGGAGTTCTACGCCGCCGCGCGCGAACTCACCCGCAGCCACGGCTCGCTGTTCCTGGTCGATTCGATCCAGGCCGGTCTGCGTGCGCATGGTGTGTTGTCGATCATCGATTATCCCGGCTTCGAGAAACTCGATCCGCCGGACATGGAAACCTATTCCAAGGCACTCAACGCCGGCCAGTATCCGCTGTCGGTGCTCGCGGTGACTGCGAAGACTGCCGCCTTGTATAAAAAGGGCATCTACGGCAATACGATGACAACGAATCCGCGCGCGCTGGATGTCGCCTGCACTGTGCTGGCACTGTTCACGCCCGAACTGCGCTCCAACATCCGCAACCGCGGCGTGGAATTTCTCGACAAGTTGAACAAGCTCAAGCACGAACTGCCCGGCCTGATCACCAAGGTTCAGGGCACCGGTCTACTGTTCTCGTGCGAGCTGTCGCCCGAGTTCAAATGCTACGGCGCCGACAGCACCGAGGAATGGATGCGCGAACACGGCATCGGTGTGATCCACGGCGGCGTGAATTCCCTGCGCTTCACTCCGCACTTCGGCATTACCACCGCAGAAATCGACCTGATGATTGACGGCGTGAAGCAGGCGCTGCTGCGTGGGCCGCGCGTGGCGCAGGAACCCAAGGCGGCGGCGGCCTGAAGCAAAATCCGCGCTGAACCGACACGTCTGATCGAACAATTCCTACAGCGCCGATTCAGCACGCTGGCATCATTGTGCACCGCAGCTACGCCACGCAACCGCGCCGGCGTAGACTGCGTATCCCCGCTTGGGGCCCACCAGCACAAGGAGATCACCATGAAGTTTGCCGCACCCGCTGCGCTCGCGCTCGCCCTGGCTTTTGCCGGCTCGGCCTTCGCCGCCGAAACTGCTCCGGCCAAGACGCTGACGCCGCAACAGTCGAAGATGAGCACCTGCTCCAAGGACGCGCACGCGAAAAGCCTGAAGGGCGATGCCTACAAGGCATTCATGAGTACCTGCCTCAAGGGCAGCAGCACTGCTGCTGCGCCTGCCGCAGCCCCTGCGGCTGCCGTTGCCGCAGCACCAGCCAAACCCGCTGCCAGCGCCAAGGAAACGCAGCAGGAAAAAATGAAAGCCTGCAACGCCGACGCCAAGACCAAGGCGCTGAAAGGTGCAGCGCGTAAATCGTTCATGAGTACCTGTCTGAAAGCCGATAACACGGCACCTGCCGCGCACTGAGCGTCTGTTCCACCGGCGTAAACGAAAACCGGGCCACGAGGCCCGGTTTTTTGTTGGCGGAGGAATCGTTTCAACGAAACCGATCCGTCGCCTCGATCAATTCGTGCGTATTGCCTGCTTCGAACGCCGAATGGCCGGCGTCGGCGACGATGCGCAGATCGGCCTGCGGCCAGGCGCGGTGCAGATCCCATGCACTGCGGATCGGACAGACCACATCGTAGCGGCCTTGCACGATCACGCCGGGTATATTTTTCAACTTGTGTACGTTGTGCAACAAATGATCGTCGCGCTCGAAAAAACCGCGGTTGACGAAGTAATGGCATTCGATGCGGGCGAAGGCGAGCGCAAATTCGTCGCTGCCGGTTGACGCGATGTAGTCCGCATTCGGATGCAGGTAACTGGTACTGCCCTCCCACACCGACCAGGCCTTGGCCGCGGCAATACGCACCGCCGGATCGGGACTGGTCAGACGACGGTGATACGCGCCGATCAGGTCGCCGCGTTCGCCAACCGGAATGTGTTGCAGATACGCTTCCCAGGCATCGGGAAAGATCGCATCGCAACCTTTCTGGTAGAACCATTCCAGTTCCCAGCGCCGCAGCATGAAGATGCCGCGCAAGACGAGTTCGGTGACTCGATCGGGATGCGTTTCCGCATACGCCAATGCCAGCGTCGAGCCCCACGAACCACCGAATACTTGCCAGCGTTCGATGCGCAGATGCTCGCGCAGGCGTTCGATGTCGGCGACCAGATCCCAAGTCGTGTTGTCGGTCAATTCCGCATGCGGTGTCGAGCGACCGCTGCTGCGCTGGTCGAACAGCACGATGCGGTAATGCCCGGGATCGAAGAAGCGCCGGCTGTTCGCGTTGCAGCCCGCACCCGGGCCACCGTGCAGAAATACCGCCGGTTTGCCATGCGGATTGCCACATTGCTCGTAGTACAGCGTGTGCAGCGGCGAAACGCGCAGGCGCTCCGAATCGTAGGGCTCGATTTCCGGATACAAGCCGCGGCGTGAGTCGCTCATCGTCGCCTCGCTAAACGATCCGCCGCGCGCGGCGCCGGTGAACGCTGAAAACCGCCAATGGTCGGGGCGACAGGAATTGAACCTGCGCCCCCCCACAGAGCGCAATGCTTCGACGACATCAGGCGATGCCGGCGCACGCCTCGTAGTCCCTGATCAGGCGGCAGCGTCTTTGAGCTTCTTCAGCGGACGCACCTTTACTCGGACCGAAGCCGGTTTGGCTGCGAACCATTGTTCCTGCTTGGTGAACGGGTTGACGCCCTTGCGCTTGGGCTTGGCCGGAATACTGGCGACCGTGATCTTCAGCAGGCCGGGCAGGATAAATGTGCGGGCGCCATTCTTGTTGACCGAACCGACCACGGCACCTTCCAGCGCGGCGAGTACAGCGCGAACGTCCTTGGTCATCACACCACATGCGTCCGTGATGTATTCGACCAATCCGGACTTGCCGAGGACCTGCTTGATCGGCTTGCTTGTGACCGGCTTCGAGGCGGATTTCGGTGCAGCTTTCTTTGCGACTTTCTTGGTAGCCATGATTCTTCCCATGTTGGTATTTGATTAGACGCATCGCAATGAACCATGCGTCAACGTGACTGTACGGCACACGGGAGATGTCGCCAAGCACAAATTTTCCCGATCGCGCACCATGGCAATGTTTACCGCCGAACGTCGACTCCGTTACTCAGTGCCACAAACTCAACTTGAATCGCCCTGTCGGGTTGGGTCGAGTGCCGGAGGCAGTGCGAACTACGCCGAACTGCACGCCTTCGGACGGCTGGCACCTGCCCTGCGCGTGCCGACGAAGAAGGAGCGGGCCGAATGCGATGCCCTCGACAAGGAGCGGGCGTTACTCGAACGGGAGTACGAGGACGAAAGCGCAGGTGCAGGAGCTGATGACGCACACCAGCGAGAGCATGACCGAGCATTATTTGCAAGGTCATGATGCCCCTTGGACAGACGTGTGCACCGGTATCAAGCTGACACGATAGGGAGGAAATAGGGAGGAA
>JANWJJ010000021.1 GCA_025451955.1 Rudaea sp.
CCAACGCATCGGCAGCGCTTATTGCGCCCACCAACAGCGTAACCCTGAGCAATGTGACCGTCAACAACAACACGGCGACCATCAGAGCCGGTGGAATCTATGTCAACGGCACGGCCCTGACTCTGGATCAATCCACGGTTTCCGGCAATACGCTCGCAGCGACCAATAACTATGGCGCGGGCGGCATTTACGCAACGAACAATTCCACAGTCACTATCAGCAACTCGACGATCTCGGGCAATTCCGCTACGGGTAGCGTCAGCTATCTCGCGGGCGGAATCTATGCCTATCACTCATCCGCCACTCTGACCAATACCTCCATCACGGGCAACACCGCCAACGGCCAGAACTATCTGGCCGGCGGCATTGAGGCGAACACGGGTACGAATCCGTTCGCGTTGAACGACTGCACCGTATCGGGCAATAGCGCCACCACCACCAACGCCTCAACGTACGTCGCCGGTGGTGCGCTGGTGGGTGTGGATGGCAGCGGAACCTTGATCTTGGCCAACACCATCCTCTCGGGCAACACGGGGCTCAATCCGGATCTGTACGTGAGTAGTGGCACCACCACCGCCAACTTCAGCCTGCTCGGCACCGCCGCGACCGGCTTCCCCAGCAGCAACAATGTTTCCAGCGACGCACCCGGCCTGGGCGCGCTGGCCAACAACGGCGGGCCGACGCAGACGATGGCGCTGCAAGCCGGCAGCCCGGCGATCGGTGTCGGCAGCGTGGCCTTGATTCCCGCCGGCGTCACCACCGACCAGCGTGGCACCGGCTTTGCGCGCGTAGTTGGCGGCAAGGTGGATATCGGTGCCTTCCAATCGCAACCGGCGGCGGCGGTCGTGACCACGCCCACGCCCATGCTGTCGACGTGGGCCTTGACCCTGCTCGGCGGCTTGCTGGCTTGGTTCGGTCTGGCACGAAAGCGTCAATCGCTCTGAACGATCGATCATGAAGCCGTCCTGCCGTCAGCGTAAACTGGCGGCATGACGCTTACGGCATCGCTTACGGCATCGCTTGCGGCGCAACTGGCGCAAATTTTCGGCGCGGATTGCAGTACTGATCCGGCCGAATGCCTGGCCTACGGCTACGACAATTCGCGCCGTAGCGCGCAGCCCGATGCCGTGGTTTTTCCAACCACACACGAACACGTCGTCGCACTCGTGCGCGCCTGCCGCGATGCGCGCACGCCGCTGATCGCGCGCGGTCGCGGCACCAACACTACGGGCGCAACCGTTCCCATTGCCGGCGGCATCGTCGCCAGCTTCGAGCGCATGAACCGCATCCTGCGCATCGACGCGGATAATCGCTACGCCGTGGTCGAACCCGGCGTGCTCAACGGCGATCTGCAAACCGCGCTGGCCCCGCACGGATTTTTCTGGCCGCCCGATCCCACGTCGAGTCCGTACTGCACGATCGGCGGCAATCTCGCTTGCAATGCCGCCGGACCACGTGCGGTGAAATACGGCAGTTGCCGCGAGAATGTGCTCGGCTTGCGCGCGGTCGCGGGCAGCGGCGCAGAATTCCGCTGCGGCGTGTACACGACCAAGGGCGCGACCGGCTATGACCTGACCCGTTTGCTGATCGGCGCCGAAGGCACGCTGGCCATCGTCACCGAAGCCACGCTCAAGCTCACGCCGAAACCGGCGGCGAAACGCACGCTGAGCGCAAACTATGTCGATGTCCACGCCGCCGCCGCCGCGGTCGCACGGATCATGGCGCAACCGGTCGTGCCGTGCGCACTGGAATTTCTCGATGGTGAATCGTTGAAACTTGCACGCGCGCACGGCGGCGAAACGATTCCGGATGCAGGTGCACTGTTGATCGTCGAAGTCGATGGCGACGCGGAAGATTTGCCGCGCGCCGCCGACGCCATCGCGCAGGCCGCACGCGGCGATGGCTTGCGCGATTTGCGCATCGCGGCCAACGCCTCCGAAGTCGAATCGCTGTGGGCCGCGCGCCGCGCGCTATCGCCGGCCTTGCGCACGCTGGCACCGGACAAGATCAACGAAGACGTAGTGGTTCCGGTCAGCCGCCTGCCGGAACTGATCGACGGCCTGCGCGGAATTTCGACAAAGTATACAATTCCCATCGTCGGCTTTGGCCACGCCGGCAACGGCAATATCCACGTCAACCTGCTGCCGCGCAATGCCGCGGAACGCGCACGCGCCGAAACCGCATTGACCGACGTGTTCGACCTGGTGCTCGCGCTCGACGGCACCTTGTCCGGCGAACACGGCATCGGCCTGGCCAAGCGCGACTATCTGGTCAAGGCGCTCGATCCTGCGGCGCTGAATTTGATGCGCGCGATAAAAAACCAATTCGATCCGGATGGAATCCTCAATCCGGAAAAATTGTTGCCCGCGCGCTGATCGAAGCAACGTGCCGTCACGACTCGACAATCTGCTCATCGATATCCGTGCCTGCACGATCTGCGCAGCCCAACTGCCGCTCGGCCCGCGACCGGTGCTGCGCGCCAGCGCAAGCGCGCGCATCCTCATCGTCGGCCAGGCGCCGGGCACGAAAGTCCACGCCAGCGGCATTCCCTGGAACGACGCCAGCGGCGAGCGGCTGCGCGATTGGATGGGCGTGGGTCGCGAGACGTTCTACGACGAATCGCGCATCGCCATCGTGCCGATGGGCTTCTGCTATCCGGGCCGCGGCAAGGGCGGTGACAACCCACCGCGACCGGAATGCGCGCGCTCCTGGCATCCGCGCCTGATTCCCTTGCTGAAGAACGTGCGCCTGACCCTGCTGATCGGCCAGTACGCGCAAACTTACTTCTTGCGCGAACGCCGCAAAGATTCGCTCACCGAAACCGTGCGCGCCTTCACCAAGTATCTGCCGGACTATCTGCCGACCGTGCACCCGAGTCCGCGCAACCAGGGTTGGCTCAGGCGCCATCCCTGGTTTGCGCAGGATTTGCTGCCGGTGCTGCGCGAGCGTGTGCGTGAATTGCTGTAGCCCGCTCAGGCGAGGTAATCGTGCACCACTTCGCCCAGCGGCAGCAGCAGGTCGGCTTTCAGATGCACGGCGGATTTCACTTCCAGCACGGGCAGATCGGCGATCGGCGCGAGCGCATGTGCGAACAATTCCAGCGCGCCGGGACCGCTCCACGCACCCCCGAATTTGCGGCACTGCATGGCGTAACGTACGATCTCGCAGATGCGCGGCTTGCCGTCCACGTGCGGGATGATCTTGAGCAGAAAACTCGGTGCCTGCATCGACGCCACCGCATCGGCCTCGGGAAATTCGCGGTGCTTGTAGCCCATCGTACCGACCGCCACGCGGGTGCCGGAATAGCTGAGCGTGCCGACCAACGTATCTTTGTGCACCGTGAGACTGGGCTCGGCGATCTTCTTCGGAAAGCCCCACAACTCGCGTCCGCCGGCGGTAGGCGGGTGATCGTTCAGATACATCATGCGCACGTAACCGCCCTGCTCGCCGCGAAAACTCACCGGTATCACCTGGCCCGACTCGGTGTAATCGCCGAAGCCGGTCGAATCCGGCATCTTGATGAATTCGTACTTGACCAGCGGCTGAGTGAACTGCAACGGTTCGGGAATGCAACGGCGCAGCGCATCGGGATCGGTGCGATACGTGATCACCAGATATTCGCGATTGATGAACAGATACGGTCCGGGCGGATACGCCGGGTTGTCGATTGGCATGGCGAATGCACGTTGACGGACTTCGTCGGCAGTCATGATTTTCTCCTGGGCTGAAAAATTCTCCGCGCCCGATGCGACGCGGCGAGGCAAGGCAATGCGACCGTGCATCCGACCACGCGGATGACGCAGAGTTCAGTACACCCGCAGCAGCCATTGCAGAGCAATCAGTGCAATGCCGGCGTAAATGCCAGCAAAGACATCGTCGAGCATTACGCCCAAACCGCCGTCGAGTTTCCGGTCCGCCCACGACACCGGCCACGGCTTGGCGATGTCAAAGAAACGAAAAAGTATAAATCCGCACAAAATCCACAAATACCCTGCGCGCAGCCACAGCAGCGGCGCCAGCGCGATCCACAGCCCGACGAATTCATCCCAGACCACGCTACCGGGATCGCCGATGCGCAGCGTTTTCACTGCCCAGCCGCAAACCCAGACGCCGAGTGCAAACGCCAGCACCAACGCCAGCACGTAAACCGGCAGCGGCAATTCGCGCAACGCCAGCCACGGCAGCAGCGCCGCTAGCGAACCCGCCGTTCCCGGCGCGCGCGGACTCAACCCCGAACCGAAACCCGTGGCGATCCATCCGGCAGGATGGCGAAACAAGGCGCGGCGCTGTGCCGCATCAAGGGTCATGCGAAATGCTCCCAGCCGGATCGCGGCACCGTCACCAGCTTGCCAGCCGCGTCGCGCACACGCACACCCGGTTCCGCGGCGATGTGCCCGATCCGCGTTGCGCCACAACCGCTGCGGGCGAGATCGCCGAGCAGCACCGACGCCTCGGCTGCGGCTGCGGTGAAGCACAATTCGTAATCGTCGCCACCGCTCAACTGGAACCCGCGCCGCGCGTCCGTATCGGACACACTCGACAATGCGGACGATGCCGGCAGCGCATCCGCATCGATTTCCGCACCGACGCCGCTGGCAGTACAGATGTGCCCGAGGTCAGCAATCAAGCCATCGGAAATATCGATGCACGCCGCCGCACGACCGCGCAAGATCAATCCTTGCGCCACGCGTGGTGTCGGGCGGTTCAAGCGCGCAATCAATGGACCTGTTCCGTCTTCGGCACCTTCCTCCGCATGTGGAGGAAGGGAAAAATGCAATCCCGCCGCCGCGTCGCCGAGCGTGCCGGTGACGAAAATCGAATCGCCAACGTGCGCGCCGCTGCGCAGCAGCGCAGCGCCTTCGGGCACGAAACCATGCACGGTCAGCGTGATACTGAGCGGACCCTGCGTGGTGTCACCGCCGACTAGCGCAACACGATGCTGTTGTGCCAATGCGGCGAAGCCATTGGCGAATTCCGCAACCCAACGTGGATCCGCTTCCGGCAACGTCAGCGCCAATGTCGCCCATGCGGGAGTCGCCCCGATCGCGGCGAGATCGGACAAATTCACCGCCAGCGCCTTCCAGCCGATGTCGTACACTTTAGCGCTTTGTGGAAAATGCACGCCAGCAACCAGGGTATCGGTACTGACCGCCAGCAACTGCCCCGCCGGCACCGCAAGCAGGGCCGCATCGTCGCCGATGCCCTGCCGCACATCGTCGCGCGCGATCGCGCAACGTTCGCGGATCAGCGCAATCAGATCGAATTCGGCCACGATCAGCCGCGCGCCGACGCCCGGCATTCAGCGTCGCGCCACTGTTTTGCGGCTCTATCGAGCACGCCGTTGACGTAGGTGTGGCCATGCTCGGCGCTGAAGCGTTTGGACACCTCGATCGCCTCGTTGATGACGACGCGATACGGCACGTCGGGGCGATGGCGTAATTCGTAGGCGGCCAGACGCAATACGGCGCGCTCGATTGGATCGACCTGGGCGACGTCGCGGTCGAGAAACGGCGCCAACGCGGCGTCGAGATCGGCGCAATGTTTTTCCACGCCGCGCAACAGATCCTCGAAGTAGCCAAGATCGGCGATTTCCATATCCTGCTCGTGACGGAATTCCTCGATCACGGCGCTCATGGCATTGCCGC
The DNA here is from genome assembly GCA_025451955.1 of Rudaea sp. Classification (GTDB taxonomy): domain Bacteria; phylum Pseudomonadota; class Gammaproteobacteria; order Xanthomonadales; family Rhodanobacteraceae; genus Rudaea. The sequence continues at coordinate 5,646 of JANWJJ010000021.1, forward strand.
TCATCTGCCAGGCATAGATCGCCTGCGTCGCGCGGCGGCGGGCGCGCGAACGCGCGGCGAGATCGATACCATCGGGGCGGTGGCGTTTGTCGGTTTTCATAAGCTCTTTGAAAGTTCCCGTTCGCGCTGAGGTATCGAAGCACGAATCGCATCGAGCTTCGCACTCGATCCACACTTGCCCTTCGATACCTCAGGGCGAGCGGCCTAAACCAGTTTCTTCCACAAATCCACAATTTCCAACGCCGCCTGTGCGGCTTCCTCGCCCTTGTTGCCATGTGCGCCGCCGGCACGCGCCACGGCATCGGCATGCACTTCGACCACGAGCACGCCGTTGAGCACCGGCACGCCGTGATCGAGCGCGACGCGCATCAGCCCTTGCGCGCAATTGTCCGCCACCTGTTCGTAGTGACGCGTATCGCCGCGCACCACGCAGCCGAGCGCGACGATGGCATTGTAGCGCCCGCCGCGCGCGAGCTTTGCGGCGGCGACCGGAATTTCCCACGCGCCCGGCACGCGCACCAGATCGACCGTAGCGGCGTCCACGCCATGCGCCGCGAACGCGCGCCGCGCGCCGTCGATCAGCGCATCGACGATGCGCGGATTCCAGCGGCTGGCGACGATGGCGAAGCGCGTATTTGCAACGGCACGCAATTCGCCGGAAAAATCGGGCACGGGACATTCCGATGAGGCGCGGCACATGCCGCGGTGCCAGTCTACCGGAGTGGCGGTCTTGCGTCGCCCGCCGCGCTTTCCGGCCCACGGTAGCGGGTCAGCCAATCGCGTTCGGCGGCCTCGCCGAACATCAGCAACAGATCGGTCGAGGCATCGACATCGCCGCGCATCGCTACTTGCGCGGCCAGCTTCGCGAGCCCTGCTTCGAGCGGACGCAGCCGGCGCAGAATCACATTGCTCTGTTCCAGCGCGATGCTGAAGGCGCGCGCACCGAGTGCGTCGAGCTGCTGCGCGAACTGCGCCACCGGCAGGCCGCCCAGCGCGAGCAATCCCGGCGCAAACTCGATCATGCACGCCAGCCGATCGCGGTTTTGCCGGATGATTCCAGCCATGCCAGCCAGCACGCGCGGCTCAGCGCCTTGCGTGTCGATTTTCACGAAGTCGACAGGCGCCGTGCCGACGATGGCATCCAGATCGATGGTCTGTACTGCCACGCTGCGACGGCCCGATGTCGGCTGCAAACGATGGTCGCCGAGGTTGTTCTCGCTCAGGTACAACGTCTCGCGGCCAGCCGCCGCAGCCACGGCCAGCGGATGCGCCTGCACGTTACGGCAGTCGTTGAGCAACAAATTCGCCGACAACAAACGGTAATTGTTGGGCTCCGGTTCGAACGCCAGTACCGAACCTTGCGCGCCGACGCAGCGCGAGAACAGCACGCTGTAATAACCGACGTGCGCGCCGACATCGATCACGCACATGCCGGCCCGCAACGTGCGCAGGACGAGCAAGGTTTCGGCTTTTTCCCAAACGCCATCGGCGCGCATGGTTGGTGCGATGTAATCGTCGCCTTGCGGTTCCAGCGCCAGCACGAACGGCGCAGCTCCCGGCGGCCGCAACTGCAACAGTTCGACGTGCGCGGGAACAGAATGTCTGCTCATGCTTCCATCGTTCCGGAATGGCGCGTGACGATAGTCGGATCGATATGGATGGCGTATCCGAGACGGCGCAATTCGCGGCAGACCCAGTAATCTTCCGACAGGTATTCGTCATCGGCCACGCCGACCCGGAATACGTCGTATTGCACCGGCGCCTTCAGCTCGGCGCCGCGCACCGTGCTGCCGCGGGTGTAGATGCGACCCGCGCTGCGCGCATCCGCGATTAGGGCATCGGCCGCGCGCCGCGACAGCAGCAAGGCCGCCGTACCCACGCGTTCGACCCGGTAGAACGGGCCGTCCTCGTCGAGCAGACGCCCAATATTGAAGATGCGCGAGCCATCGGGATTGCGGCCCTTGAGCGCGACCGGCGCACCGATCGCATCGCAACCGCTGGCCAGCAGGCGTTGGAGTCCCGCTACCGGCAACAGCACGTCGGCATCGAGAAACAGCAGGTGGCTGAATTCGGGGCGCGCATGGAATTCGGATATCACCGTGTTGCGCGCGCGCGTGATCAGGCTTTCGTTGCCGATCGTCATCAGCGCGAAATTCAGATTCGCGCGCTGATACGTCAGCAACGCGTTGACCGTATCGCAATGCATCATGCCGCCATACGCAGGCGTACCGATCATCAGCATGGGCGCGGGATTGTTCACTGCGGCCGGTACTTTTCGCGATGACCGATGACTTGCATCTGCACTTCGGCAAGGCGCCGCAGTTCGGCATCTTCCAACCGGCGATAGTCTTCCAGCAAGGCCAGATTCGCTGCGTAGTGCGGTTGGCCCGACGTCGCCTGCGGCGGCCGCGGATGATGCAGATGCAATGCCGGACGCGGGTCCAGCTCAATCGCCGGCATGCGCGCACGTTCGAGCTTGTAACTCATCGCATCGTCCTCGCCGCCCCAACCGCGGAAGCGTTCGTCCCAGCCGCCGATGTGAATAAACGCCGTTCGCGCGATCAGGAACACACCGCCGGCGAAAACGATGTATTCGCCACTGCCTTCGCGATTGCGTGCCGCCTCGCCAGCGCGCAGCGGCAGCCAATCGAATTCGCCGGAACGCACGCGCGCACTTTCGGCCTCATCCAGATCGAGCAGGTGCCGGTACGGTTTGATCGCCTGATAGCCATTGCGCAAATGCTCGGCGACGCTGGCCAGCGCCGAACCCAAGATCACGTCCGCATCGGCGAAGGCGATCCACGCCGAACTGCTGGCGCGAAAGCCGACGTTGAATCCCCAACTCTTGTTGAACGGGCCGGGATTGTAGGCGAAAACGTGGACGCAGTTCGGATGCGGCAACGGTGCCGACAACCGCGGAGCGTCGTCCTGTTCGACCACGATCGGCGCGAGCAGCGGATACTGCGCCAGCCACGCGAGCACGGCCAGCAGATTGTCCCGACGCGTCGCGCCTTCGCCTTCGCGATAGGTCAGAATATAGCTAATCGGATTCATGGGCGATGCGGATGATCAGTTGCCTGATGGTAACTCAGCCGGCGCGGATCGCGCTGGCGGCGCTGGCGATCGCCGACTTCGCCGCGCAAACACACCCAGACCGCGAGCTGATCGTGCTGCACGACGGCGACGCGGCATTCGATACCGCGCTGACGGCGCTGGGTGCGACATCCGGCGCGGCGCCGATTCGCGTGCTGCGCGCCGCAGCGGGTCAATCCCTGGGTGCGTTGCGCAATGCTGCGATCGCCGCGGCGACCGGCGATTTCATCTGCCAATGGGACGACGACGATCGCTACCACCCGCAACGACTCGCCCTGCAATGGCAGGCGTTGCAGGAAGCGAACGCGGATTTTTGTTTCTTGAGCGACCAGTTGCATTGGTTTCCCACGCGCGGCGAATTGTTCTGGGACGACTGGGAACATGAACCGTACCCGCTGAATCTGATTCAGGGCAGCTTGCTGGGGCGGCGCGAACGCATGCCGGGCTATCCGGAAATCGCACGTGGCGAAGACACAGCCGCCGTGCTCGAGATTCTGCGGCGCGGAGAAAAGATTGCGCGCCTGCGCGATGCCGGCTGGTGTTACGTCTATGTTTATCACGGCGGCAATGTCTGGCCGGCCGATCATCATGCAGCGATTTCGCGCGCCAAGGCTTACGGTCTGGCGCGGCTGCTGCAACGTGAAACCGAGTTGCGCCGCCGGCTCGCCGAATACCAGCCGGGATTCGGCACCGTGCGCATGCCGCACGCAACCGGCGAATTGCTGCTGCAGGATACGGGACATCAGGTATCCAGATAAGGCCGCGCCAGCCGCGCCAAGGTGCAGTCGCGCTGGCGTATCCAGTTCTCGTCGATCCGGTCCGCATGCACGTCGGAAAAATCCGTACGCGCGGCATCCCACCACAGATGCGCCCAAAGATGAACGCTGTAGAGATCCGCATGGCCGCCATCGGATTCCTCCAGCAGCGTCCGCAATCCCGCCACGCTGCTGGCGTAACGGTAAAAGTATACCGTTGGCAGCACGCGCACAGCGTCGGGCAGGCGCCGCCAGACGCGCGC
>JANWJJ010000022.1 GCA_025451955.1 Rudaea sp.
AGATCGCCTGCGTGATCATCGAGCCCGTGGCCGGCAATATGAACTGCATCCCGCCGCGCGAAGGATTTCTGCAAGCCTTGCGCGAACTGTGCACGCGCCATGGCACGGTACTGATTTTCGACGAGGTCATGACCGGCTTCCGCGTCGCCCTTGGCGGTGCGCAGCAACTTTATGGCATCACCCCGGACATGAGCACATTCGGCAAGATCATCGGCGGCGGCATGCCCGTCGGCGCCTACGGCGGCAAACGCCGCATCATGGAAAATGTCGCGCCGGCTGGACCGATCTACCAGGCCGGCACGCTGTCCGGAAATCCGCTGGCGATGGCCGCGGGACTGGCAATGCTCGAACTGATCCAGGCACCCGGTTTCTACGCCGAACTCGAGCGCAAGACCACTCTGCTCACCGACGGGCTGCGCGCCGTGGCGATTGAAGCCGGCGTGCCGTTCAGCAGCAATCGCGTCGGCGCCATGTTCGGCCTGTTCTTCACTTCGGAAAAAGTGGAAACCTATACTCAGGCCGTCGCCTGCGATGTCGCCGCGTTCAACCGCTTCTTCCATGCCATGCTCGAACGCGGCGTGTATCTGGCGCCATCGGCGTTCGAGGCCGGCTTCATGTCGTCTGCGCACAGCGAACAGGATATTGCCGACACCCTGGACGCAGCGCGCCAGGCATTTCGGGAGGTGAAAAATGCCCATGCGTCTTGAGTCGCTGGCCGTCCACGCCGGCGCGGAGCCCGACACCGCGACCGGCGCCGTGGCGCCGCCGCTGCACCTGTCTACCACGTTTCAGCACGGACCGGCCGCAGAACGCGTCGCGGGATTTGAATACGCGCGCGAAGGCAATCCGACGCAGGCACGTCTCGAAACGGCGCTGGCGGCACTGGAAGGCGGAGCCGCCGCGTTGGCATTCGCCTCGGGCATGGCCGCCGCTGATGCCTTGCTCAGCTCACTCCCGGCCGGCAGCGATCTGCTTTTGCCCGCGGATGTTTATCAAGGCATTCGCACATTGGCGCGGGATTTTTTGCCGCGCCTCGGCATTCGTGCCGTGACCGTGGATGTAACCGATGCAAAGGCCGTGGCCGCTGCACTGACTCCGACGACGCGCTGCATCTGGCTGGAAACACCGTCGAATCCACTTTTGCAGATTGCGGACATTGCGGCGATTGCCACGATCGCGCATCGCGCCGGTGCGGTCGTCGTGGTCGACAGCACCTTCGCCACGCCCTGTCTGCAACAACCGCTCGCGCTTGGGGCCGATGTGGTGATGCATTCAACCACGAAGTATTTCGGCGGCCACAGCGACGTGATGGGTGGCGCACTGATCTTCGCGCATGCCGACGCGCTGTACGACAGCGTGGCGCACGCACGCCATCTGCGCGGTGGCGTGATGGCACCGTTCAATGCCTGGCTGACCTTGCGCGGACTGCGCTCGCTGCCGGCGCGCATGGCCTGGCATTGCCGCAACGGACGTGCCATGGCGGAGTTTCTCACCAGTCATCCGCGCGTCGAAGCGGTGCATTGGCCCGGACTGCCAAACCATCCGAATCATGCGATCGCCGCGCGCCAGATGCGCGACTTCGGCGGCATGCTTAGCGTGCGCATCCGCGGCGGCCGCGACGCGGCGCTGAGCGTCGCGAGCAAAGTGAAAATGTTCACGAACGCCACGTCGCTCGGCGGCTGCGAATCGCTGATCGAGCATCGCGCCTCAGTGGAAGGGCTGAATCCGGTATCGCCACAGAACTTGCTGCGTTTATCGGTCGGAATCGAAGCTGCCGAAGATCTGATCGCGGATCTCGACCAGGCCCTGGGTTGAACGCCACCAATCACCAGACGCCCGTATTCGCCATCGACAGCCACGGTTCGGTTGGCGGCAACGCGTCGCCTGCCTGCAATAGTTCGATCGAAATCAAATCCGGCGAACGCACGAAAGCCATGTGCCCATCGCGCGGCGGGCGGTTGATCGTCACTCCCATCGCCTGCAGGCGCGCGCAGACCGCATAGATATCGTCGACGCGAAATGCGAGATGACCGAAGTTGCGCGCGCTGCCGTAGTCTTCGTTTGAACCCCAGTTATGAGTCAGCTCGATTTCGGCGTCCGGCGTCGCCGGCGCGGCCAGGAAAATCAGGGTGAACTTGCCTTGCGGATTTTCCAAGCGCCGCTTTTCGATCAGCCCCAAACCTTGGCAAAAGAATCGCAACGACGCATCGACGTCACGTATCCGGATCATCGCGTGCAGATAACGCATCTCTATTTCTCCATTTCCATTTCTCCGCGGGCTGCTCAATCCAGGAACAGGTCAGGCAAGGGTTTCTTGGCGGGATCGACTGCGTAACCGGAGAAATCAGCGATGCCGGCCTCGCGCAGCACGGCATCGTCGATCAGAAAATTCCCCGCAAATCCCTGCGCCCGCCGTGTTAAAACGGCATGCGCGGCATCGGCGACAATCCCGGACTTGCGGCAACGCGCCACATCAATGCCGGGAATCATATTCAGCGCATCGGTGGCGATGATCGTGCGCGGCCACAGCGCGTTGATCGCGACGCCACGCGGACCGAATTCGGCGGCGAGGCCGAGGGTGACGAAGCTCATGCCCATTTTCGCCAAGGTATACCCGGTGTGCGGCGCCCACCATTTCGGATCGAGCGATGGTGGCGGCGCAAGCGTGAGGATATGCGGATTCGCGGCTTTCAAAAGATGCGGCAGGCAGGCCTGCGCGCACAGAAAGCTGCCGCGTGCATTCACCTGTTGCATCAGATCGAAGCGCTTCATCGGCGTATCGAGCGTGCCGCGCAGCCAGATTGCGCTGGCGTTGTTGACGAGGATGTCGATGCCGCCAAAATGCTGCGCCGTCTGCTCGACCGCCGCACGCACGCTGTCTTCCTCGCGGATGTCGCATTTGATCGCCAGTCCCTTGCCGCCGGCCGCGTCGACCGCCGCCGCCGCGCTGTGAATGGTGCCGGGAAGCTTCGGATTCGGTATATCGGATTTTGCTGCGATGGCGATATTGGCGCCGTCGCGCGCGGCGCGCAAAGCGATGGCCAGGCCGATGCCGCGCGAGGCGCCGGTGATGAACAGGGTCTTGCCTTTCAGTGTTGTCATATTTTTCCCCGGAAGGATGCGTAGCCGAATATCAGGCGCGCTGGAAGCGCGGCAGGTAGTGCATCAGCTGACCGAGACGTTCCAGCGGATCAGTGATCTGCAGCAAATGCTGGCGCTCGCGATTTTCCAGCGGCAGCGTTTCGGCAAGACGAAAACCCACCCAGCTGGCATCGTCGAACGCGCGCCGGTCAGCTTTGGCGAATGCGCTGCCCGGCTGTTCCAGCAAGCGTTCGAGGATCGTGGCTAGCAGGACAAACTCCGGCGGCAAGGCGACCGCCGGTTCGTCCGGCCAGAAACGCACCGTGCCGTGGGCCAGACCATTGTCGCGCACGCGCGAGCTGTCGACGTGGAAACGCTCGCCGCCCTCGGCGCTGATGCCGAGCAAGCCATCCGACAAAGTATAGAAATCCACAATGCGCGCAAACGTACCCACCGCGGCCGGCGCCGCCGCTTCGCCGGATTCATTGCCGTGCAGAATCAGGCACACGCCGAAACCGCTGCCGTTGCGCGTGCAGTCGCGCACCAGATCCAGGTAACGGCGCTCGAAGATGCGCAGGCTCAACGGGCCGCCGGGAAAAAGGACGGCATTCAGCGGAAACAGCGGGATGTCCTTGGCTGCCACAAAAATCAGTGTAACACGCGAGCTTGACTTGACAAGGAGGGGGGGATAATTTCTCTGCAGGGGCAACAATTAATAGGGACGTCTTAGGCAAATGCGCACTGAAAATATAAAGAAATACATTCTGGGGATCGTGTTGATTGCAACCGCGCCGCTTGCTGTTGCCGCATCCACGGCGTTAAATTGCAACGGGTGCACCGAACTGCAATTATTAGCGCGCGCTCAACAAATGGGGCGTGGCTATCACTATATTTATAACTTACCAGGGAATGCAATTCATCTGTTTTACACACAGTGCGAACCGAGTGGCGTTGGTGGGACAGCGTGCTACGCCGACGAGCAAGGCGTATCGAGCGATGTCGAAAATGTATTTTCGCAATACAGTGCTCTATACGCCAAGAATGGGAATTCTGAGCATTTTTCTGAACAATTCAGCGTCGATTTGCCTAGCGGTAGTCCTGTTGGCAGAGATGGCAAGCCGCAGGATAATGGCTCCATAAATGCCTATGATACCCTTGTTGCCGGCTGGCTTGAAAACAAGGTTGTCGATTATCTTAACAATCCAATGTCTTGGACTGGAGCACAGGCTGCCGCTATCCAAACTGCGCAAATCGCAAAAAGCGATATTATTAATTTCAGTGGCGCATCGTTAGTCGTCACAGCTGTTCTTAACGATGGTAGTCGGAGAACTTATAAATACGACACCAACTCAAATACCTTTACGCCAATTGCCGATACTGCACGAGATGCTCATGGTAACACAATACCCGAGAGCACACCGAAGGCTGGTTCTGAGTATATCTTCAATGGCGGCAAGGATGGTAATTCCGGCCCGGGCTATGACCTGCACAATTTGTTCTGGGAACTTGAGCACACGCCCCCAACAGACCCAACTTGCGCAGAGGAAAATTGGGATGGTGAAAGATTAACATGCAACGTTCGACGATAGACAATTAGCGCTTTAACCCGCTCACAATACTTCGGGCCAAGGATGGCCCGTTTGTAATGCATGTCTTTTAGCGCTGGCTCCCATTCCTTGAAAGCAACTGCAATAACCGCCGCGGCGCATTCTCGAAACCGCCATTGGACATGAATACGACATGATCGCCGCGGCGCGCCATGCCGATCAGGGCAGCGATCAAGGCGTCCACGTCGGCAGCCGTTTGTCCGCGACCACCGAGCGCCGCGGTGACGCGTTCGGCGTCCCAGGCCAGTTCGGGCCTGTGCAGGAAAACCACGGCGTCGGCATCGCGCAGGCTCGGCGCGAGTTCGTCGGCGTGCGCGCCCAGGCGCATGGAGTTGGAGCGCGGCTCCATGCCGACGAGGATGCGCTCCTTGCCGACGCGCGCGCGCAGGCCGGCGAGTGTGGTGACGATAGCGGTGGGATGATGGGCAAAATCGTCGTAGACGCGGATGCCGTCATGTTCGCCGACAAGTTCGAGCCGGCGCTTGGCATTGCGGAAATCCGCCAGCGCCACGATCGCCGGCGCTGCATCCACGCCACCGGCGTCGGCCGCCGCCAGCGCCGCCAGCGCATTCATGACGTTGTGGCGACCAAGCAGCTGCCAGCGCACTTCGCCGAGTTCGCGGCCGCCGCGCAGCACAATGAAACGCGAGCCGTCCGCAGCGCCACCATCGGAATGAATCAGGCGCGCGCGCCAGTCGCCGCGTTCCAGACCGAACGTCGTCACCGGCGTCCACGCGCCCATCGCCAGGACTTCACCCAGCCGCGCATCTTCCGCGTTGACGATCAGGCGCCCGTTGCCGGG
>JANWJJ010000023.1 GCA_025451955.1 Rudaea sp.
AGGATGTGCTCGCGCGTCTGCGGCATCGGGCCATCGGCCGCCGACACCACCAGGATCGCGCCGTCCATCTGCGCCGCACCCGTGATCATGTTCTTCACGTAGTCCGCGTGGCCCGGGCAGTCCACGTGCGCGTAGTGCCGGTTCGGGCTCTCGTATTCCACGTGCGCGGTGGAAATCGTGATCCCGCGCGCCTTCTCTTCCGGCGCCGCGTCGATCTGGTCGTACGCCTTCACCTCGCCGCCAAACCGCTCCGCGCCCACCTTCGTCAGCGCCGCCGTCAACGTCGTCTTGCCGTGATCCACGTGGCCTATCGTCCCCACGTTCACATGCGGCTTCTTGCGCTCGAATTTTTCCTTGGACATTGCAAAAAACCCCGATCTGATGGAAACGAACCAATATGGTGGCGAACTGGCAAACAAACAATCGCTGAAACCATGACTCGATGACTGGTGCTCACGATTGGAATCGAACCAATGACCTCCTCCTTACCAAGGAGGTGCTCTACCGACTGAGCTAAGTGAGCGGTAACTTTGCGATGCAGTGCAATGGAGCGGGAGACGGGAATCGAACCCGCACTAGTAGCTTGGAAGGCTACAGTTCTACCATTGAACTACTCCCGCTCGGGGGTACTGCAAAAATCCTCGAATTGAAGGGTTACAACGCTATTCCGGAAGTCCGGTTTTGGTGGAGGGAGGTGGATTCGAACCACCGAAGGCATGAGCCAGCAGATTTACAGTCTGCCCCCGTTGGCCGCTTGGGTATCCCTCCGCACAGAGCCGCGTATTGTCCTTTCTGGCCTACGTGCTTGTCAAGGCGGCATGGAAAGTGCTAGCCGGAGCCGGGAATGTGCGCGGCCTCGCGATAACGGGAGATTTCCTGCTCAATGTTCTTGTCCAGTTCCATCAATTTTTGCGCGTAATCGGCCAGCGCCTTGTCGTCGTCGCTGACCGGCTGCCATTTCGGCACCGGCGTTGGCTTGCCGGCGGCATCCGTGGCCACCATCACGATCACGCAATGGGTTGCCAGCACTTCCGCCCCGGTCGCGAGGTTGCGGGCCATCACGTCCACGCTGAAATGCATGCTGGTATTGCCGGTGTAGATGAGCTGGCAATGCAAGGTCACCATGTCACCGATGCAGATCGGGTGCACGAACCGGATGCCGCCCACAGCCACCGTGACGCAGACCATCCCGCTCCAGCCGACCGCGCAGGCGTAACCGGCCTGATCGATCCATTTCATCACGAAACCGCCATGCACCTTGCCCGAGAAATTGACATCGGTGGGCTGGGCCAGGAAACACAGTTTTACTTCACGATCATGACCGGGCATGGCGAACTCCGAGTGCGCGAAACCCGGAAAGTACAAACCTTTGCGGGTCGCCAAGGAACATGATGGCTAGCGTTAAATATACGACGTCGAGCTGCCATCGGAGCAACTGATGTCGATAAGGTCGAAAGTCACATACTACATGAAGTGGTTGCCCATGTTCGCATCGGTGTCCGTGGCCCGGAGTCCGCATCAATATCCATCGAAGCCGTCGCGGAAGATGATGTCGTTGACCTCGATCGAGCCGATGTCGCAAGCCGGTCCGAACGGGCGTGGATCGTTGCGCTGATCGACGGGCGTGTCGCAAAAGCCCGTCGGAACCGCATCGATGGCGGCGCTGCCCGCCTGCGGAACCATCGTCTGCGTCGGTCCGCCGTTGCTGGCTAGCGCGGCGAGATTCGCTGTGGTGCCGTCGGCAAGATCAGCGCCGACGTAGCCGATGCTGTCGCCGCGCGTGCTGACAAGGTTGTAGCCTTTGGAAGTCATCGCAGCGTGGATGTCCGGATCGATCGCCGTGCCGGCATTGCCGTTGCCCGATGTCCCCGCCGTAACGGTTCCACCGGTAACGATGGATTGTCCAAGAATCAAGGTGGCGCCGGAATGCACGTAGATATTGCCGCCCTGGGCATTCCCGCCATTTTGCTTATTCGACGACAGACTCGTATTGCCTCCGGATGCAGAATTACCGGATAACGTATCGGCAATCAGAGACAGCGTACCGTTGTGCACGAACACCGCGCCGCCTGCACCTTGGCCGCCATCGGGACTTCCATTGTAATTCGCGTCGCCGCCGTGCGCGAAATTATTCGTAAACGTGCTGTTGGCCACTTGCACCAAGCCGGAGCCGCCCGTGAATTCCACGAATAAAGCGCCACCCAAGCCCGCACCAACTCCGCCAGAGAACCCGTACTGCGCTGCTGCTCCGCCGAACTCGCCCGGCGCCTTGTTCGGACTACCCGCGCCACCGCCGAAACCGCCATTTCCGCCACTGTTGCTGACGAGAAACGTCTCGCCACCGCCACCGCCGCCGTATTGGCCATCGCTTCCGACTCCCGTGGAGCCCGATTGGTTATCGAAAGCGCCACTGCCGCCCCAGCCGCCACCGCCGCCGCCCGCCGTGCCGGAAGTATAGGAACACGCACCGTAGGCAGCGCTATACCCTCCAGTCGCCGAATTGCCAACAAAGGTGCTGCCAGAGATCGAAAGCGATGCGGAAGCGCTATAGACCGCACCGCCGATGCCCGCGCCGCCGCCGCCGCTGGTACCGGCATTGATGCCGCACCCGCCGTTACCGCCAATGGCCTGGTTGCCCGAGAAGGTGACATAGGTGGCGGTAAACCCACCGACGTTGAAAACCGCGCCGCCAAGTCCGGAGTACGCGCCGCCCGGCGCCGAACTGGCGCCGTTCGCAGGCGCATTGGCGCCGTTCGCACCTTGACTGACACCACCGCTCAGCGTGAGCCAATCCAACGTCAGCGTGCTGCCGTTCGGAACATAGAAAAACCGCGCGGGCGCGGAGCTGGCAGAAAGCGCAATCGTGGCGCCATTGCCATAGATCGTGGTTGGGAACGCGACAGTCTTGAAAACCGTCGGGCTGCCGTCCCCTGCCATCGGGCCGTTCCAGGTCATCGTTTACGTGCAGCCAGCCGTCAGCGTGACCGTAGCGCCACCGCTGCTGCTTCCCGCAACGTTGATCGCGTTGTACAAATCGGTTGCCTTCGTCGCCCCGCAGCCGACCGGATAATTCGTGGCCCATGCCGGCGCCGCCGTTCCACCAATCGCCAGCAACAAAATGCACTTGCACAAGGCCGAGAGCCGGTTCGAATTCCGCCTACCGGTGGATTCGATTCTCATGGCAATTCTCCCTGATGGAATGGGAAACCGCATACCCTTTCGCGATTACCGGCACCATCGCCACGATCGCTTTGGGCCGTCCGTGGCCCGCAATCCTGCGCTACTGCGCCTCGAAACCATTCTTGAAGATCTCGTCGTTCAGCGCGCGCGCTTCGACGTAGTAGAACGTGAACGGATCCCGATGTTCTATCTCGCGCTCAGCACGACGATTGGCGGTTTTTTAAACATTGAAACGAAAGTGCAGCACGTCGCCTTCCTTGACCAGATAATCCTTGCCTTCCAGGCGCAGACGTCCGGCCTCGCGCGCACCGGCTTCGCCCTTGTACTTGATGTAATCGTCGTAGGCGATGGTTTCGGCGCGGATAAAGCCGCGTTCGAAATCGGTATGGATCACGCCCGCAGCCTGCGGCGCGGTCGCGCCGATCCGCACTTGCCAGGCGCGCACCTCTTTTTCGCCCGCGGTGAAATAGGTTTGCAGTCCAAGCAGCTTGTAGCCGGCGCGGATCACGCGATTCAAGCCGGGCTCGTCCAGGCCCATGTCGGCGAGAAAGGCGAGTTTGTCAGCGTCGTCGAGCTGCGAAAGCTCTTCCTCGATCGCCGCGCACACAGGCACGACTTCGGCGCCTTCCGCGGCCGCATGTGCGCGCACCTTGTCCAGATGCGGATTGTTGGCAAAGCCATCCTCGAGCACATTGGCGATATACATCAGCGGCTTGAGCGTGAGCAGGAACAGATCACGCACCAGGGCTTTTTCTTCCGCATCCAACCCTGCCGATCGCGCCGACTGGCCTGCGCTGAGCGCCGTGGCCAGTTTTTGCAGCACGGGACGCTTTGCCATCGCTTCCTTGTCGTTGGCCTTCGCCGCACGCTCAGCCTTGTTCAAGGCCTTGTCCACGGCTTCCAGATCGGCCAGCGCCAGTTCGGTGTCGATGGTTTCGATATCCGAGAGTGGATCGATCTTGCCAGCAACATGGATGATATCCGTGTGATCAAAACAGCGCACGACGTGCGCGATCGCATCGACTTCACGGATATGCGCGAGGAATTTGTTGCCCAGACCTTCGCCCTTGGACGCGCCCGCAACCAGGCCGGCGATATCGACGAATTCCATCGAGGTCGGAATGATCTTGAGCGGCTTGGCGATTGCGGCCAATTGTTCCAGCCGTGGATCCGGCACCGGCACCACGCCGACATTCGGGTCGATCGTGCAGAACGGGAAATTCGCCGCGGCGATGCCCGCCTTGGTCAGCGCATTGAATAACGTGGACTTGCCAACGTTCGGCAGTCCAACGATGCCGCATTTGATACCCATTGAGACTCCAGAAACCCAGGCCGAAAGCCTGTGGCCGAATAAATCAAATCACAAAATACGAAGGCAAGATCATTCTTCGGCCTTCTCGGTGTGCAAGCGCTTCATCGCTTCGTTGAATTCGCCGGCTACGGCCAGCGGCAGAACATTCAGCGATGCGCCGACCGCACCGAGGATCGCCGTTTCGTCCACGACTCCCGGACGTCCCAACACCCACGGCGTGACGCGATCCTTGTGACCCGGATGACCGATGCCCAGACGCAAACGATGAAACTTGCCGTGGCCCAAGTGGGCAAAGATGTCGCGCAAGCCATTCTGGCCGCCGTGGCCGCCGTCGAACTTCAAGCGTGCCGCACCCGGCGGCAAGTCCAGATCGTCGTGGGCGACGAGCATTTCTTCCGGCGCGATCTTCCAATAGTGCAGCGCCGATGCAACCGCGATGCCGCTCTTGTTCATGAACGTCGTCGGCTTGAACAGCCACAACGGCTGGCCGTTGAGCACAATTTTGGCGGTTTCGCCATGCAGTTTCGACTCGCTGCCAAAGCGCGCGCCTTCACGCTGCGCCAAGGCATCGATAAACCAGAACCCGGCGTTGTGCCGGGTTCGCAGATGTTCGGCGCCAGGGTTGCCCAGGCCGACGAGTAGACGCAAGGCTGCCATAAAGTCTGCTTGTCATTCCGGCATGGAATGCCGGAATCCAGACGCCACGGATGGCAATTGACACCATCCCGTCACGTTGCGTCCTGCCGACTGGATCCCGGCAATCCCTGCCGGGATGACAAGTTCACGTTACTTCTTCTCTTCTTTCTTCGCTGCCGGTGCGCCGGCGGCGGCGGCAGGTGCTCCCGCAGCAGCAGCGGTAGCGCCCGTCGCGCCGGTGGCTCCGGCGTCGGCGACCACTGGGGCCACTTCGACTTCCTGCCGCAGTTCCTGCGCCGTTACCACGGCGGCATCGTGTTCCTTGCCCAGACGCAGCTCCGGAATTTCCACGCCGGCCGGCAGCTTGATGTCGGACAGATGAACGATGTCGCCGAGCTTCAATTCGCTCAGATCAACGGAGACGGACTCCGGCAGATCCTTCGGCAGACAGGCGATTTCGATGTCGATGATCGCGTGCGAGATCAGCACGCCCGCCATCTTGCCGGCCGGCGAGGTTTCCTGGTTGAGGAAGTGCAGCGGCACGCGGATGCGGATCGCCTTGTTCTCGTCGACGCGCTGAAAATCCAGATGCAGCAATTGCGCCCGGAACGGATGCCGTTGCATATCGCGCAGCAGAACCTTCTGCGCCTTGCCGTCGAGTTTCAGATCGAGAATGGACGAATAGAACCACTCGTTCTGCGACGCCAGCCACACGGTGTTGTGCTCGAGCTGGATGCTGGCAGGAGCTTCGCTGCTGCCGTAGACGATCGCCGGCACCTTGCCCGCAGTACGCAGGCGGCGGCTCGCACCTTTGCCTTCGTCTTTGCGGCTCTCGGCCGGAATTTCATGGATAGTTGCCATTGTTGTTGCCTCAGTTGCTATTGATCGCCTCGCGGCGACGGTTGTACTCCCCCGCGACCAGGGGAGTAGAAAAATCGAACTCAAATGACGGACGTGAACGCCGTCTGGAACTTTCTAATCCACGTACAAACTGCTTACCGATTCACCGAACGCGATACGCCGTATCGTTTCGCCGAGCAGTTCGGCGACGCTGAGCTGCCGGATTTTCGCGCAAGCTTTCGCCGCTTCCGACAGCGGCACCGTATCGGTGACCACCAGCTCATCCAGTTGCGAACCTTCCAGGTTGCCGATCGCCGCGCCCGACAGCACTGGATGCGTGCAGTACGCCACGACCTTGCGCGCGCCATTCTTCTTCAACGCCGCTGCCGCCGCACACAAGGTACCGGCAGTATCGACAATATCGTCGACCAGCACGCAAATCTTGTCTTTCACTTCACCGATGATATTCATCACCGTGGCTTCGTTCGGTCGCGGCCGGCGTTTGTCGATGATCGCCAAGTCCGCGTCGTCGAGACGTTTGGCGATCGCGCGCGCGCGCGCCACGCCACCCACATCCGGACTGACCACAATCAAATCCCTGCCGCCGTGATAGCGCCAGATATCGGCCAGCAACACCGGCGACGAGTATACATTGTCCACCGGCATGTCGAAAAATCCCTGAATCTGATCCGCGTGCAGATCCACGGTCAACACCCGATCCGTGCCGACCGCGCCGATCATCTTCGCCGCCACCTTGGCGGTGATCGGTACCCGTGCCGAGCGCGGCCGGCGATCCTGGCGCGCATAGCCGAAGTACGGAATCACCGCGGTGACGCTGGCCGCCGATGCACGCTTGAGCGCATCGACCAGCACCAGCAGCTCCATGAAATTATCCGCGGTCGGCGCCGAGGTCGACTGCAACACGAACACTTCCTGGCGGCGGACGTTTTCCTCGATCTCGACTTGCACTTCGCCATCGGAAAAGCGGCTGACCAGCGCCTTGCCCAAGGGCACGTTTAACTGGTGGCAAACGTCAATCGCCAGTGTGCGATTGGCGTTGCCGGTAAAAACCAGCAAGCCGCGCTCCTCACGCTCGCGCGAGTACGTGTTTGCATAGCCAGCCGTATTCGCCGTATTCACGCTGTGCTCCCGATCGGCAACGCACAAACCAACGCTAATGCAAAGTGGCTGGGCCGGCAGGACTCGAACCTGCGAATGCGGGGATCAAAACCCCGTGCCTTACCAACTTGGCGACGGCCCACTATTTATGTGAAAGATTGGGCATCCATGCCGCAACTTTCACGTCGCGAACCCGAAGTAAATTCGGGTTCGCTCCCGCACCGCGCTATGCGCGTCGCGTTGATGCATCCTGCAACAAAGCCTTTTGCAACTTCTCAGCATTCGGCTTCCTGCCGCACTCCGCGAAAACGGACGCGGCATAGCCGCGCCACGTTTTCCGCAGTGCAAAAGCCGCTGCGTTGGCGCGTCCTGCGCCAAAATGTTTCGCGAACTTCTGGGCATCCTGCCGCAATCTTCTCTTTAGCTCGTCATTCCAGCGAAGGCTGGAATCCAGTTCTTTATTTGCCGGCTTCAGCGCGAAAATCATCCAGCGCATCCAACAGCGGCGACCGATTCACGCCCATCGCGCGATAAACCGTGAACTCCGGCGGACAGGCACGGATTACCGCGTCGGCCTGCACTTCGGATCCCACCGCCGCAAATACACAACCACCGCTGCCGGACAGGCGCGCGTCGCCGCAGTGGCCGAGCCAATCCAGCGCCGCTGCAACCTGCGGATAACGCGCACGCGCCAGCGGCGCGAACGCATTCGCCGTGTCCGTTCCGGCAAGGAAGTCGGATATTGTCGTCGGCGCAGAGTTTCGTGTCAATTCAGGCGCTTGGAATAAGGCTGCGGTCGGCACCGGTACGCGCGGATCGACGATCACATAACGGCGTTTCGGCAAATCGACCGGCGTCAACCGCTCACCGACGCCTTCGGCCCAGGCCGAGCGGCCGCGCACGAACACTGGCACATCGGCGCCGAGACCCAGTCCGATCTCCGCCAGCGCATCCGCCGACAGCCCGGTTCCCCAAAGTTCATTCAGTGCGACCAGCACCGTCGCCGCATCCGAACTGCCGCCGCCAAGACCTGCGCCAACGGGAATACGCTTGACGATTTCGATATCCGCACCGCGTCGCGTTTCCGTGTGCGCACGCAGCGCTTGCGCGGCGCGCATGGCGATATCGTCTTCGGGCCGCACGGATTCCAATCCGACAACTCGCGTTATCGTGCCATCACCGCGCATCCGCAGGCGCACGTCGTCGCCCCAATCGAGCAACTGGAATACCGTCTGTAATAAGTGATAGCCATCCGCGCGCCGGCCGACGATATGCAGGAACAAATTCAGCTTGGCCGGCGCGGGCCAGGTGGTCCACACCTCAGTCACCGACGTTCCAACTCTCGATCGCCACACGCACGCGGGCTTGGCCTTTGCTGGCGTAAACCCTGCGCGGCAGCGGCGGATCGCGGTCGGTGAACCAGTCGCGGTATTCGACTTTCCAGCCGGCCTGTGTGATCACGGCGGGAAGATTTTGCGCGTCGTATTGAACGTCGGCAGACGCATTCGGTGCGCGCAGGCCGCGGATCCACGCGCGCAGGTCGGCCAGCGGCACATCCCAGCCGAGACCCTCGTGCAACAAGGTTTCCGCATCGTTGCCGCGCACCGGTTGCGGATCGACGCCTTCGAGCACGGCATGCGTGGCATCGCCGGATAATTTCCAGGTTTTGCCAGTGACCGGCGCGCGCACGGTGAAGTCGTAACGATCACCGTTCTGATGCCAGTCCAGTTCGCCGCTGCCGCCGTCTTGACCATTCGACACGCCGATATGCGCGACGAGCGTCCACTGTGTTTGCGACGTGAGGTTTGCCTCGCGCGCCATCTGCGCGGCCAGTGCCGCCGGCGTTTCGCGCACGCGCACGGGTGCGCACGCGACGAGCGTCAGCAACGCAATCAGCAACGCAGCAAGGCGCAAACCGCGCGTCATGATTCCAGCCGCTTGACGGTTTCCAGCAGCACTTTGTCTTTCGCATCCTTCTTGCGGCCCTGCGCCCAGATCTGCTTGGCCTCGTCCTTGTGTCCGGAAACCCACAGCACCTCGCCCAGATGCGCGGCGATTTCCGGGTCGGGCTGCTTGGCGTACGCCATGCGCAACTGTTTCACCGCCTCGTCGAGATGGCCAAGCCGGTACTGCGCCCAGCCCAGACTATCGATGATCGCCGGCTCGCCAGGTTTGAGGACCAGCGCTTTCTGGATCAGTTCCAGCGCCTCGGCCTTGTGCTCGGTGCGATCGGCCAGGGTGTAGCCGAGGGCATTGAGCGCGTCCGCATCGTCGGGTTTGAGTTCGAGCAGACGGCGCAAGTCGTGCACCGCCGCATCGACGTGATCCAGATCGTCGTTGAGCAGGGCGCGCGCATACAGCAGACGCGCATCGTCGGGCAGCGCTTGCAGCCCACGCGTGTATGTCGCGATGGCGTCGTCGCCGCGCTGACGCTTGCTCAGCATTTCGGCTTCGAGCAAAAACGCATCGCCTAGTTGCTTGTCGTCGTCGCCGGCACGCGTCTGCAATTGATGGATCAGACTCAGCGCTTCGGCAGTTTTGCCATTGCCGTCGAGCAGCAGCGCACTGCGCAATTGCGCCTCGAACCAATGCTCGTCCGCATCCGGAACCTGCCGATACCAGGCCAGCGCTTCGGTCTTGCGTTCGAGCAATTCGGCCAGTTCGCCGAGCAGATTCAGGCGCTGCCCCGAGCGCGGACCCGGCTGTGCCTTGACCTCGCGGTACAGCGGCTCGATCAGTTTCTTGTCGTCGGCGCGCGCGGCATAGGCGGCGCGGGCGGCGAAGGTGTAATCGTCCTGCGGGCCTTGCGCGAGCAGGCGCGCGGCTTCGGCATTGTCGCCGAGCTTGCCCAGCAAGGCCGCGTAAGCGATGCGCAAATGTGTATTTTTACCATCGCGTTTCAACGCATCGGCAAACAGTGCCAGCGCGCCCGCCTTGTCGCCCGCCTGGAATTTCAACTGTGCCGCCCAGGTATAGGTGACAGCCGTGCCGAATTTCGTCAGCGCACGCTGGGCCAGCGATTGCGCCAGCGTGGCGTTGCCCAGATGCGAGGCCATCTCGCTGACCGCCACCCAAGTGTCGGCGTTTGCACCGAGATTTTCCGGTGTGGCCAAGCGTTCCAGCAACGCTGCCGCCTGCGCCTTGTCGGACGCGCCCAGCAAGGCCTGTGCGACCGCGCGCCAGCCTGCGTCGTCGCCCAATCGTGCCAGTCGCAACAGATCGACGTAAGCGGCGTCGGGTTTGCCATCGTGCAGCGCCAGGATCGCGCGCGCCTGCCAGACGCCGGCGTCCTCCGCATGCAGATTCTGCCAGCGCAGCAAGGATGCCTGCACCTGCGGCCACTGCTTCGCCGCGATCGCCACGCGCGTCGCCTGCGCGGCGACTGCCGGATCGTCGCTGACCTGTGCGGCCTGCGCATAGTCGCGTGCGGCGGCATCCAGATCGCCCTCGGTCAAGGCGAATTCCGCGGCCAGCAACGGCGTCAGCGCATCGTGATCCGCGGCAACCGGCGGTAAATTCAGACGCTGTAGAGGCTGTGCCGGCGCAGCGCCATGATTGCGGCCCGCCGGTATATCGGCGCAACCTGCCAGACAGGTCAGACCCAAGGCAGCGATCAGGCCCAGGCGGAATGGATGGCAGTACAATAGCGTCATCGATACTTTCCTGTGGCGCCCGATCTTCAGTCGCCAGCGTAGCTTAGCCGATCCCGTATGTCCCTACTCGCCCTCGGACTGAACCACCTCACCGCGCCGCTGGAATTGCGCGAGCGGGTGGCGTTTGCGCCCGAGGCGACGGTGGGCGCATTGTCGGATCTGGCGCGCCAACCCGGCGTGAACGAGGCGTTGATTCTTTCCACCTGCAATCGCACCGAACTCTACGTTGAAGTCGAACCCGGCGCGGAAACCGTGCCGCAGCGCTGGCTACTCGATCATCACCGATTGACCGAGCGTCAGCTCGACGAGTTCCTGTATCGGCACGCCGACAATGCCGCCGTGCGCCATCTGTTTCGCGTCGCCACCGGGCTGGATTCGATGGTGCTCGGCGAGCCGCAGATTCTCGGCCAGGTCAAGGACGCGTATCAGGCCGCGCGCGGTGCCGGCACCTTGCACGCGCCGATGGAACGCCTGCTGCAACAGACTTTCGCCGTGGCAAAACGCGTGCGCACCGATACCCGTATCGGCGCGAATCCGGTGTCGGTCGCGTTCACCGCCGTGCGCCTGGCCGAACGTCTGTTTGCGGACTTGAGCGAAGCCTGCGTGTTGCTGATCGGCGCCGGTGAAACCATCGAACTGGCCGCGCGCCATCTGACCGAATCGCATGTGCGCCGCTTGCTCGTCGCCAATCGCACACTGGAAAATGCGCAAGCGCTGGCCGGACGCTTCTCGGCCTACGCGATTGCGCTGGCCGACCTGCCGCAGCATCTGGCCGAAGCCGATATCGTGATCAGTTCGACTGCCAGTCGCGAGCCCGTACTGAGCCGTGCGCTGGTCGAAAGCGCAATCCATGCGCGCCGGCGCCGGCCGATGTTCCTGGTCGACATCGCCGTACCACGCGATATCGCGCCGGATGTCGCCGAGGTGGACGATGTGTTTTTGTATACCATCGACGATCTCAGGCAGGTCATCGACGACAACCTGCGTTCGCGCCAGACGGCAGCGCGCGAAGCCGAAGCCCTGATCGACATGCAGGTCGAGCATTATCTCGCCTGGCGTCGCGCCCTGCTCACGCATAATCCGCTGACCGGCCTGCGACGCGACGCCGAGGCCCAGCGCGATGCCGTGCTGATGCGTGCGCGCCAACTGCTCGCGAATGGCCGCGATCCGCAAGCCGCGCTGGAATTTCTTGCCAACACGCTGACCAACAAATTGCTGCACGCGCCCAGCGCGAATCTGCGCGCGGCCGCCCAGCGT
Organism: Rudaea sp.; assembly: GCA_025451955.1. GTDB lineage: Bacteria > Pseudomonadota > Gammaproteobacteria > Xanthomonadales > Rhodanobacteraceae > Rudaea. Next base: position 11,998 of record JANWJJ010000023.1, read on the forward strand.
GGCGACACCGACTTGCTGCGCGCGGCCGAACGCCTTTTCGATGTCGATACTGATGTCGATGCCGGCGCAAAAAATGCAAAGGTGGAAAAGGACGCATGACGCCCTCGATCCGCAGGAAACTCGTCGAACTCGCCGAACGTCATCAGGAAGTCGCGTTGTTGCTGTCGCAACCCGATGCGCTTGCGGATCCCGCGCGCTTTCGCGATTTGAATCGCGAATACGCGCAACTCGAACCGCTCAACGCGTCGCTCAAGGCCTACGACGACGCCGGCAGCGCACTCGCCGCGGCGCAGGAATTGCTCGGCGAGCCGGGCATGCGCGAGTTGGCCGAAACCGAAATCGTCGAACTCAATGCGCGCCGCGAAGCACTCGACCGCGAACTGAATCTGCTGCTGCTGCCGAAAGACGCGCGCGACGACGCCAACATTTTTCTCGAAGTCCGCGCCGGCACCGGCGGCGACGAAGCCGCGATCTTCGCCGGCGATCTGTTGCGCATGTATGGCCGCTACGCCGAACGCCAGCGCTGGCATGTGGAAATCCTGTCGGCCAGTCCCGGCGAACACGGCGGCTTCAAGGAAGTCATCGCGCGCGTCGAAGGCAAGGGCGCCTTCTCGAAACTGAAATTCGAATCCGGCACGCATCGCGTGCAGCGCGTGCCGGAAACCGAAGCGCAGGGCCGCATCCACACGTCGGCCGCGACCGTGGCAATCCTGCCGGAAGTCGACGAAGTGGAAAGTGTGGACATCAGCGCCGCCGACTTGAAGGTGGATACTTTTCGCGCTTCGGGCGCCGGCGGCCAGCACGTCAACAAGACCGATTCGGCGATCCGCATCACCCATCTGCCCAGCGGCATCGTGGTCGAATGCCAGGACGAGCGTAGCCAGCACAAGAACCGCGCCCGCGCCATGTCCCTGCTCAAGGCGCGCCTGCTCGACGACGAGCGCAGCAAGCAGCAGGCCGCGCAGGCAGAATCGCGAAAACTTCAGGTCGGTTCCGGCGACCGCAGCCAGCGCATCCGCACGTATAATTTTCCACAAGGCCGCATCACCGACCACCGCATCAATCTCACCCTGTACCGCCTGCCGGAAATTCTCGACGGCAATCTCGATACGCTGATCGAACCGCTGACCCAGGAATTCCAGGCCGACCAGATGACGGCGATCGCGGGGGAGTGAGGCCAATCCTGACGGTTGGATGCCGGTCACCAATGTTAGCGTCAACGCTTCAACCAAAGCGCAGCGCCCGGAAATTTCCAACTCGGCCTCGGCCCGTCTGCTTACGGCCCACTGCAAACTCAGGGCCACCCGAAGTGATCGCTCCGGAACAGTCCTTACTTGTCAATCGGGGGCGGGCCAAAGCCATCGGCGAAGATGCGATCCGACAGCACCGAGCCCACTTCCACCGCACCCACATCGCACGGGGTGGCGAGGCCGATGCTTAATGGATCCGGCCGCAGGTAGTTGCGCTGGTCGGTGAGCGGCGCATGGGTGCACACGATGGCGTTGATGGCTGCGCTGCCCAAGCCCGGCAACATCGTCTGTGTCGGGCCGCCGTTATTCGTCAGCGCGC
>JANWJJ010000024.1 GCA_025451955.1 Rudaea sp.
ATGTCAGGCTGTCCGCTGCGCAATCGCGGCGGCGAAACGTTCTGCCGAACCGGCGGCGTGGGCGAAGAACAGTGACGGCTCGGTCAATTCCAGTTCGAGTACGCACGGCGCTGCCTGCGCATCCTGAATCAGGTCCACGCGCGCATACAGCAGCGGTTGCGCAAACGGAACCGCGGCCAGCGTGCGTCTGGCCAAATCCAGTTCGTCTGCCGTCGGCGTGCGCGGGATGATGTGCTCGGCGGCGAACAACGCCCGCGTCGGACCTTCGCCACGGCGCAGCAGCGGACCCTTGCGGATGGCGTGACTGAAAACACCATCGAAGAAAATCAGCGCGGTTTCGCCATGTTCGTCGACGCGATCCAGATACGGTTGCGCGAGCACACTCCGGTTGGCGTGGAGCAGACGTTGTACGTGCGTCAATGCATCCGCGCGTTCGCCGCGGCCGTAGCGCTGCGCATCGCGCGATCCGGCGCCGATCGCCGGCTTGATCACGAATTCAAAATCTTGAACCCTTCCCCCGTTTGCGGGGGAAGGTGCCCGCAGGGCGGAAGGGGACGTGGCAGCATGATCGCGCAGGAAACGATCCAGCGCGGCGGATGCGTCATTGTCGGGTTCGATAAAAAAACTCGGTACCGTCGCCGCGCCCGAACTCGCCAATTCCGCGAGGTAGTGCTTGTCCGTATTCCAGCGGATCACCGGCAGCGGATTCACCAGACGCGTCCGGGCCGCTGCGTGTTCGGCCCAGGCAAGAAATTCCGGCAGCCGTTGCGTGTAGTCCCAGGGCGAACGCAGCAGGGCCAGATCGAACGCCGACCAGTCGATGGTGTCGTCGTCCCAATCGGTGATGTGAGTGTCGATACCGCGTGCGCGCAGCGCGATTTCAAGCGGTTTCAAATCCTCGTCGAGATCGCGTGCAGCGGCAGCAGTAACGAGCGCGATGCGGGGTCGCGGCATGTTGTCCGTATACTTTGCCACGTCAGTAAATGCCGGGGATCAGGCGTTTGGTACGTCGGCAGTAACCGGCGTAGCGCTCGCCAAGCGCTGCGTGCAACGCCGCTTCTTCCTCATGTATCCGGTACAGGTACACGATCAGCGCCAGCAGCATGATGACCAGCAGGCCGAGCCAGTTGCCCAGCGCCAGACCGAAACCGAGAAAGGCAATCAGCGCGCCGAGATAACTCGGATGCCGGATATGTCGATACAAACCGCGATCCACGACTTCGTGATCGACAAGCACCGCCACATTGGGTGTGTGGAAACGGCCGAGTTGGGCGATCGCGACGGAACGGATCAGGATGCCGAGACCCATCACGATCAAGCCTGCGATCTGCATCGGTACAGTCGGGTGGATCGTGCCGGGGCGTGCAAAGGCCAGCCAGATGGCGACTACCCAGGCGAGCAAATTGCCCACCGCGATGACACGCAACGAAAAGCGGTCGCGATTCTCGGTCTTGCCGCTCATGCGGCGGAAGACCACCACACCGTCGAGCAGAATCCATACGGCAAATACTGCAATGGCGACATCACGCAAAAGTGTCATGAGTGGATTCCGGTCTTGAGCAGGAGATGGCTAGAGATTCTGATAATTCGGGCCGCTGCCACCTTCCGGCGTCACCCAGGTAATGATCTCGTACGGATCCTTGATGTCGCAGGTCTTGCAGTGGACGCAGTTGGCGGCGTTGATCTGCAGACGTTTGTCGGCGCCTTCGCCGAGGATTTCGTAGACGCCGGCGGGGCAGAATCGGGTGCAGGGGTTGTTGTACTCGACGGCGCACTGGGTGATGCAGATATTGGTGTCGGCGACGTGCAGGTGCACGGGCTGGTCTTCGTCGTGTTCGGTTGCGGCAAAGTATACTTCTGCCACGCGATCACGCGGGGGCAGGGTGCGGTCGATGTAGTCTTGTTTCGGCGCTTCGTAGGCGCCGACTTTTTCCAACGACGACCAATCGGCGTGATTTTTCAGCGTCCACGGCGACAGGCCGGCGGTGATCGTTTCCCAGCCCGCGTTTGCCAGTCCCGCCCACAAGCCTTTGCGGAATCCCGGACGGATATTGCGCACCTTGCGCAGTTCTTTCATGACGATGGACGCGCGCAGTTTCGCGTCCCAGCCTGCGGCCTTGTTCGTGGCAATGATGTGTTCGGCGGCGAGCATGCCGGAGCGGATCGCCTGATGCGTACCTTTGATCTTGGGTACGTTGAGCAGGCCGGCAGTATCGCCGATCAAGAGCGCGCCGGGCATTTCGCAGTTCGGCAGGGATTGGTAGCCGCCTTCGGCCAGCGCACGCGCGCCGGCCGAAAGTATCTGTCCGCCTTCGAGCAGCGGCTTGATCCGTGGATGGTGCTTGACCTGCTGGAACGCTTCGAACGGCGACAGCATGGGGTCTTCGTAATCGAGGCCGGTGACAAAGCCGATCGCGACGCGATCCTTGTCCAGGTGATACAGGAAACTGCCGCCGTAGGTGCAGTTGTCCATCGGCCAGCCGATGGTGTGCATGACCTTGCCGGCCTCGGCGCGACCGGCGGGAAGTTGCCACAGTTCCTTGATGCCAATGCCGTAGGTTTGCGGATCGGAATTCTTGTCGAGCTGGAATTTTGCGATCAGTTGTTTGGTCAGACTGCCGCGGCAACCTTCGGCCAGTACCGTGATCGGCGCCTTGATGTCGATGCCTTGCGTGTAGCCGGATTTGTGCGAACCGTCCTTGGCGACGCCCATGTCGCCGATGCGCACGCCGCCGACCGAGCCGTCGGCGTTGAAGAACGGTTCCGCAGCGGCGAAGCCGGGATAGATTTCCACGCCCAGCGTTTCGGCCTGCGGCGCCAGCCACGCGCACAGCGCACCGAGTGAGACGATGAAGTTACCGTGGTTGTGCATCTGCGGTGGCGTCGGCAATTTCATCGAACGCGTGTGATCGCGCAGCCACCAGAATTCGTCGTGCGTCACCGGCACGCAGATTGGCGGCGGATTCTTGCCCCATTCCGGCAACAGTTCGTTCAACGCCTGTGGCTCGATCACTGCGCCCGACAAAATTTGCGCGCCGATGGTCGACGCCTTCTCGATCACGCAAACCCGGATATCGGGCTTGAGCTGCTTGAGCCGGATCGCGAACGCGAGGCCGGCCGGACCGGCGCCGACGGTGACGACGTCGTATTCCATGAAATCGCGTTCGCTCATCGCACACTCCGCCATTTGCCGATTACCGCGATTGTCAGGCTTTGTGCGCCGAGAGGCTAGATGCGGCCGGAATCGCTGCGCTCATAGCGCATGTGATAACTGAACATGGGACCGGGATGCAGGGTCACCGCGACTATGACCAGGCGGCCCTTGATGTCGAAATAGTGGCGCAGGCTGCGGAAGCCCGGTGTCGTTACCGGCACCTTGAGATCGTGCGCTTCGTCCTCGGTCAGAGCGACGGCGCTCAGGGACTGTTCCACGCGGCCGATGTGTTCCTGGAATTTTTCCTCGATCATGTAGCGCAGTGCATCCTCCATGCGCTCAAAACCCTGTGGCAGGCCCTGCCAACTTGCACGGCGATAGACTTCGCCAAGGCAGTAGGGTTGCTGGGTACGGCGATGGTAGCGAATGCCGTGCAGATGGATGCATTCCACGCCGATGCGCACGTTAAGCCAGCCGGCGAGTACTGAATCCGCATGCACGCGATCGGTGAACAGGAATTGAAAACCGCTGGCCTGGGAGTACTGCAGCAGATCGTTGATCGAACGAATGTGTTGATCGAAACCGACTTGGGTTTCGGATCGGCGCACCGTGGTGCCGGCGCCGCGCTGGCGCGAAATCAGGCCGAGATCCTCGATCAGGTGCAGCGCCGCGCGTGCGGTGTAGCGGCTGACGCCAAAACGCTTGCACAGCGCGGCTTCGCTGGGCAGTTGCTGGCCGACAGGATAATCGCCGCGGCGGATTTCCTGACGCAGGGTTTCGGCAATTTGCAGATAGCGCGGCTTGCGCGAAGAACGCAGTCCGTGGCCGTGACCGTGACCGGCGCCGACATCCGCAGCAGCGTGTGCTTGAGTCATAATCGGTGGGAAATAGGGGAATGACGCATGCGCGACACCATAGCAAACCTGCGGGGTGAACGTGAATTGCGTGCGGCGAGCTTGTGCCAGATTCTGCATTGGCTGGCCGCCGACCGCATCATGGCCGAGCAACTGGCGCGCAGCAGCCTGGCGGCGATTGCCCGCATCAATCCCGACGTAAACGCCTGCTTTGATCCGCCGGCAGAATACGCCGCGTCGATCCTGGCGCAGGCGCAAGCCTCGGATCGCCGCCGTCGCGATGGCACGCGGATCGGTCGCCTCGACGGCGTGCCGGTGACGATCAAGGACAATATCGACGTTGCCGGTTTGCCGACCACCTGCGGCTTGCCCGGACGTGACGCCTTGGCCACGCGCGATGCCCATGTTGTCGAACGCCTGCGCGGTGCCGGCGCGGTGATTCTGGGCAAGACCAAACTTGACGAGGGCCCGGGCGCCACGGGTAAAAATCCACACCACGGCGACGTGCAAAATCCCTGGCGGCGGGGGTTTGTCGCCGGCGGGTCCTCGGCTGGCGCCGCCGCCGCCGTTGCGGCGGGCTTGTGCACCGTGGCGATCGGCTCGGACACGCTCGGTTCGATCCGCATTCCGGCGAGCTACTGCGGCGTCTACGCACTCAAGCCCACGCCCGGCGAACTGTCCACGCGCGGCTTGTGGCCGGCGGCGCGGCGGTTGGACAGCGTCGGCATGATTGCGCGCGGCGTTGATGATTTGAGCGTGCTGTTGCATGTGCTCGCCGACTACGATGCCGAAGATATGCGTTCGCGCCGCCGCCGCGTCGACCTGGCCCTGCCGGACTGGGAGCCGGGAAAATTGCGCGTCGGCGTGCTGCCCGATCTGGCCGCATTCGGTACCGAGGCGGGAGTGGCGACATTGTTTTCACGCGCGCTGGAAACCTTGCGGCATGTGCTTGCGGATTGCCACATTGTGGATTTTGCGGATTTTTCCATTCCGCAGGCGCGGCGCACGGCCTTGTTCCTGATCGAAGCGGAAATGCTGGCGACCTATACGGATGCGCTGGCCGATCCGGCGCATCCGGTTTCGCCACCACTGGGACGGATGCTCGATTACGCACGCGGCAAATCGGCCGCCGATTACGCTGCGGCCGATCGCGTCCTCGACGCCGCCGTGCTCAAGGCGCGGCGCTTGTTCGCGCAAGTCGATGTGCTGGTCACGCCGACCACGCCGCAAACGGCCTTCGCGCATACGGCACCAGTGCCGATGAATCAGGCGGATTTCACCTGCTTCGCCAATCTCGCCGGTTGTCCGGCGCTGAGCCTGCCGATGGGCGTGACCGGCGAAGGCTTGCCGGCCGGCCTGCAATTCGTCGGTCCGCCAGGCTCGGATCTGCGTCTGCTCAAATTGGCCGAAGTCTGTGCGGCGGCGCTGGATATGACGCCGGTGTATCCGGTTGGGGAGTGACGTCGAATTCAAGCGCAAGAGTCGGAGTGCGCGCGTTGGCGACATTGATTAGATTGCGTGCGCCCTTACTGCTTGAAAGGTGCGCGAATGAACGCGATGATGAAAACCATGAGTGCGGTCACCTCGATAGAAGCGGCAGCCATCGAACGCGATCCGCGCTGGGCGGCGATCGTCGCCCGCGATGCCAGCGCGGACGGCGAGTTCTGGTACTCGGTAAAAACCACCGGCGTGTATTGTCGTCCATCGTGCGGCGCGCGCTTGCCGCGGCCGGAAAATATCCGTTTTCATCGTTCGCGCCACGATGCCGAAAAAGCGGGTTTTCGCCCGTGCAAACGCTGCAAGCCCGATCAGGCATCGTTGCACCAGCAGCACGCCGCGATCATCGCGCAAGCCTGCCGCCGTATCGAGGAATCGGAACCGGCGCCGAGTCTCGACGCGCTGGCCGCGAGCGTGAATCTGAGCAGCTTTCATTTCCATCGCGTGTTCAAGGCCGTCACCGGATTGACGCCGAAGCAATACGCCAACGCGCATCGCGGCCAACGGTTGCGGCATGAATTGCGTCGCGGTGGAAGCGTCACGGCGGCGATCTACGACGCTGGCTACAACTCCAGTGCGCGTGTTTACGCAAGTGCGGACGCGATGCTGGGAATGACGCCTTCCGCCTATCGCGCCGGCGGCGTGGATACCGAAATCCGGTTTGCCGTGGGCGAGTGTTCGCTGGGTTCGATCCTGGTCGCGCAAAGTGATCGCGGCATCTGCGCGATTGCGCTCGGCGACGATCCCGATACGCTGACGCGCGATTTGCAGGATCGATTTCCGCAAGCCAGATTGATCGGCGGCGATGCCGGATTCGAGCGCCTGGTGGCCAGGATCGTCGGGTTTGTCGAGGCGCCGCGGATCGGGCTGGATTTGCCGCTGGACATGCGCGGCACGGCGTTTCAGCAGCGCGTGTGGCAGGCCTTGCGCAAGATTCCGGCGGGATCGACCGCGAGTTATTCCGAAATCGCCAGACGCATCGGCTCGCCGCGTGCCGTGCGCGCGGTGGCCGGAGCGTGCGCCGCGAATGCCTTGGCGGTGGCGATTCCTTGTCATCGCGTAGTGCGCAACGATGGCGCGCTGTCGGGCTATCGTTGGGGCGTCGAGCGCAAGCGTGCGCTGCTTGAACGCGAAGCGCGCGATTGAACGCGTCGCATAACGTTCGTGGATAATGGCGTCCCCGAACAGGCGAGTGCCGATGAATTCCGCCAATCCAACCGCGCGCATGGAGTTCGTCGTGCAGATCGCGCGCCGGCTGCATCAGTACGGCGCCAGCGCGCCGCGACTGGAAGCGGCGATCGATAGCATCAGTGCGCGTCTGGATCTGACTTGCAACAGCCTGTCGACGCCGACCGCGATCATCCTGTCGTTTTCCGATCGCGCCCGCGGCGATAGCGCACTGGCCGAAGTCACCCAGGTGATTCGCCTGTCCCCGGGCGAGGTCAATCTGGGCCTGTTGTGCGACGTGGACGAGATCGCCGATCAGGTGATTGCCGGCACGCTCGATATCGATATCGGCTCGCGGCGTTTGCGCGCGATCCGCCGGCAGCGCGACATGCGCAATCGCCTGCTCACGGCGCTCAGTTACGGCATTGCATCGGCCGCCGTGGCGGCAATCCTGCATGCGGC
>JANWJJ010000025.1 GCA_025451955.1 Rudaea sp.
TACACCATGCCGTTCTGGGTGATTCCGCTGGCGTGGTTTTTTCTCGGCGACCGTCCCGCTGTGCAGCAATGGATCTGCATCGGTCTGGCCGCGGCCGGATTGCTGCTGGTGCTGGAACCATGGAATGGTGTCGGCGGTGCGCTCAGCGCGACCCTCGCACTGGCCGGCGGCGTGTGCTGGGCGATCGGCACAGTGCTGGCCAAGCGACTTTTCCACAATGCGACAATTTCCCCTTTGCGCCTGACTGCGTGGCAGATGCTGCTCGGCACGATTGGTCTGGTTGTGCTGGCACTGTGCACGCACGAACGCGCCGTCGTGTGGTCGCCGCCGCTGTTCGCCGCGCTGGCCTACAACGGCTTGCTGTCCTCGGGCCTGGCCTGGGCGCTGTGGCTGTTTGTGGTGCAGCGGCTGCCGGCGGATGTTGCCGGGCTCGCCAGCCTGGTCACGCCGCTGCTTGGCGTGGGTTTCGCGTGGATGCTGCTTGGCGAGCGACCGGATATGGCCGAAGCCGCGGGTATCGTCTTGATGCTCGCCGCGCTGTTCGGCGTGTTGCGGCCAGCACGCGTGAAAGAATGACTCAGAGTGCGCGCGTGATCTGCGCCGTCCGCTCATGCAGATTGTAGCAATGCGCCACCCGCGCAATCTTGCCCTGATGGATGCCGAAAAACGCACCTGCAGGCAGGGTGTAGCGTTGCCCGCGCGCCATCGGCATGCCGGATTCGGTGGCGTGATAGGTACCGTGCACAGTGAATTCCGCGGCGGCGCGAGTGCCGTCGTCGATACTCATGACGACGATGTCGCGCAATTCCTCGCGGTAACTGCGGCCGCTGCGTTCGAGAAAGGCCCGAAACGCCGCGCGGCCGGTTTCGCGCGCACCCTGATTGATGTCGTGAACGACGTCCTCGGCCAGACAATCGACCACTCCATCCCAATCGGCGCGATTGAACGCCGTGCAATAGCGCAGGATGAGTGCGCTGGTGCGATCCGCCGCGCGCGCGCCGTCGATGATCATCAGTCGTTCCTCGAATGCAAGAAGATTCTACTCCGACGCGGACAGATTTCCCGGAAACCACGGCAGGCAATCCAGATCGACATTGCCGCCGGTCAGGATGACGCCGACGCGCATCCCGGCGAAACGCTCGCGATGACGCAAGACGGCCGCGAGCACGATGGCGGACGACGGCTCGATCACGATCTTCAAGCGCTCCCAGATCAAGCGCATCGCGGCCAGGGTTTCGGCGTCGCTCGCCGGCAGCACGTCGACGCCGTGCGTGCGCAGCAATTGGAAATTGACCGAGCCGAGCGTCGCACGCAGGCCGTCGCAGATCGTGTCCGGTACGATGTCGGTCACGCGCTCGCCGCGGCGCAGCGAGGTCAATGCGTCGGCCGCGCCTTCGGGTTCTGCGGCATAAATGTGGATTTGTGGATAAAGCGATTTTGCCGCAATCGCGCTGCCGCCGATCAACCCGCCGCCGCCGATCGGAGCGATCAGGGCGTCGAGCGCGCCAGCCTCGGCAAGCAATTCCATTGCCGCCGTGGCTTGCCCGGCGATGACGTTGGCATCGGTGAACGGATGCACCAGCGTCGCGCCGGTTTCGCGTGCGATGCGCGCGGCGGTTTCCTCGCGCGCGGTCAGCGTCGGCGCACAGACGTGCACGCTGGCGCCATACATGCGGATCGCCGCAACCTTGGCCGCGACCGCGCCTTCGGGCACCACGACATGCGCAGGAATTCCGCGGGTTTTCGCCGCCAACGCCAGCGCCGCGCCGTGATTGCCCGAGGAATGCGTGACCACGCCGCGCGCGGCGATGGCATCCGCCAACGCCCATACCGCGTTGCAGGCGCCGCGAAACTTGAACGCGCCGGCACGTTGGAAGTTTTCGCACTTGAACAACAAGTGGCAACCGGCGAGCTCATCCAGCGACGTCGAGTGCAGCAACGGCGTGACGTGCGCATGCGGCGCGATGCGCGCGGCGGCGCGCTCGATATCCGCAAAGACAATGTGGGCGACGCCGTTCATCCTGCCGGCTTGGCAATCGCCACCGACAATCTGGCAGTGGCACGCCAAGCCAACAGCAAGGCCGCGCCGACCATCGCGGACGCGAGCCAGAACGTCGCGCCGACCCAGACGTTGTGCGGCCGCGCGCCGGAAAGTGCGGCGAACGTACGCGTGAACAGCGTGGGCGCGATGATCCCGGCGATACTCGACAGACTGGCGATCGCGCCTTGCAAGCGTCCCTGTTCGCGCGGATCGACCTGATGGGTGATGATCGCCTGCGCCGCCGGACCGGCCACGCCCCATAGCGCCGCGATCGGCATCGCCGCCCAGAACCAGTAACCCGTCGGCGCCAGGCCATACAAGAAAAATCCGAGCGCGCCGCAACCCAGACCGAACATCAGGGTGCGGCGTTCGCCGAGGCGGGCGACGATGTGCTTGACCAGGCCACCTTGCACGATCACCGAAAGCACGCCGACCAGGACAAGGGTGTAACCGACCATCTTCGTGCCCCAGCCGAAACGGTAATCGGCGTACAGCACAAAGGTGCTGGGATAAACGATATGCGCCAGCGACATCAAAAACAGCACGGCGACGAGCCCGAGTGCGTGTGGATAGCGGCGCAGCAGTTCCAATGCGCCCAGTGGATTGGCGTGCGACCAGTCGAAGCGCGTCGTGCGGCGTTCCTGCGGCAGCGATTCCGGCAGCACGAAGTAGCCGTAGCAGAAATTCGTCAGGCACATCACCACTGCAATCCAGAACGGCAGACGCAAGTCGACCGCGCCGAGAATGCCGCCGACGCCGGGCGCGAGGATGAAACCGATGCCGAATGCCATGCCGAGCATGCCGTAACTCGCAGCGCGTTTTTCCGGCGGCGTGACATCGGCGATATAGGCATTGGCGGTGCTGAAACTGGCCGAGGTCATTCCGGAAATCAGCCGGCCGATGAACAGCAGCGGCAAGCTGCCGGCCAGCGCCATGATCAGGAAGTCGAGGCCGAGGCCGAGGTTCGACAGCAGGATCACGGGGCGGCGGCCGAAACGATCGGAAAGCGCGCCTTGCACCGGCGTGAACACGAATTGCATGGCCATGAACGCGGTCGCGAACCAGCCGTACCAGATCGCCGCGCGCGAGACGTCGCCGCCGAGAAAGCTCGCGATCAAATGCGGCAACACGGGAATGATCAAACCGAACGCCAGCACGTCGAGCAGCACGGTGACGAAGATGAAGATCAGCGCAGCGCGGCGTGGCGGAGTGGAAATGGCAGCGTTGTCCACAATGTTATCCCGATGGATGATTGTGCCGGTTCAACGTCCGGCATCAATGTCGATGAAGTTGAGGAATTCCGCGCGCGTGCGTGCGTCCTCGCGGAATGTACCGAGCATCTGGCTGGTGATCATCGACACGCCACGCTTGTGCACGCCACGCGTGGTCATGCACTGATGGGTGGCGTCGATCACCACGCCGACACCGCGCGGCTTGAGCACCATGCCGATGCAGTGGGCGATCTGCGCGGTGAGTTTTTCCTGCACCTGAAAACGCCGCGCGTAGGCATCGACCACACGCGCGAGCTTGGAGATGCCGACGACCTTGTCGGTCGGCAGATAGCCGACATGCGCGCGGCCGATGATCGGCGCCATGTGATGTTCGCAGAACGATTCGAATTGAATGTCGCGCAACACGATCATTTCGTCGTAACCGGCCACTTCCTCGAACGTGCGGCGTAGATACTCGGCCGGTTCGACGGCATAACCGGAGAACCAGTCGTGATACGCCTCGACCACGCGCCGCGGCGTATCCAGCAGACCCTCGCGCGTCGGATCGTCGCCGGCCCAGCGCAGCAGGGTGCGCACGGCTTCCTCGGCCTGGATTTGGGTGACGGCGGACTTCTTCGGTTTTTTCATGCGCGTCTCCGGCGTACGGCGGATGCGCAGTGTAACGTGATCCAATGGCAAAGTAAGTTTGCGCGCAGCCGCGGGCGCGGCGCGATAATCCCGATTCTGGCTTGAGGAGACGGCCATGCGCTTGATGCAATTCGTGCTGAACCGAACCCGCGATCTCGATCCGGGCTGTTTCGCCCTGGTCATGGCCACCGGCATTGTTTCCATCGACGCCGGCCAGCACGGCATGCCGGAATTGGCGCGCGCCTTGTTCGCCGTCAACCTGGTCGCATTTGCGTGGCTGCTGGCGCTGACCGCGCTACGGCTGCTGCGCTTTCGCCGTCAGCTCATCGCAGACTTCATCGCTCCCGGTCGTGCTTCAGGTTTTCTAACCCTCACCGCGGCGACCTGCGTCGTCGGCAGTCAGTGCGTGATCGTGGTGCATGCACCAACCGCCGCCAGCGTGTTGGGAATTGTCGGTGCGTCATTGTGGCTCGGGCTGATTTACCCGGTGTTCGCGGTGGCGATCACGCGCCGACACAAGCCCGGTTTCACCCACAGCATCAACGGTGGCTGGTTGGTATCGGTGGTGGCGACGCAGGCGCTGGCAGCGCTGGCGATTCTGCTTGCGACCGATGGCGACAGCGGCGACGGTTTGCGTTTTGCCGGACTGTGCCTGGTCCTGCTCGGCGCCGGTTTGTATCTGCTGATCATCATCCTGATCGTCTACCGACTGATGTTTTTTCCGCTGCGCGCGCTGGAATTCCGCGCGCCGTACTGGATCGACATGGGCGCGCTGGCAATCACGACGCTGGCCGGCAGTCTGTTCGTGCTGCACACCGCACCGACGGGACCGCTGGCCGATCTGGTGCCGTTCGTCAAGGGCTTGAGCCTGTTTACCTGGGCGGCGGCGAGCGCCTGGATTCCGCTGTTGGCGATGCTCGAATTGTGGCGTCACGTCTGGCGCCGCGTACCTTTGCGTTACGAGCCGGACGACTGGGACATCGTGTTTCCGATCGGCATGTATACCGTCGGCAGCTTTGCCCTGGCGCATGCGCTGGATCTGAAATTTCTGCTGGCGATTCCGGCTGTCGGCGTCTACATCAGCCTGCTGGCCTGGGCGCTGGTGACGGTCGGCATGATGATGTCAATGCGGCACGCGTCGCGCGCGGCTACTCCACCCGGCAGAACGCGGCTTTGAGATAGCGCGATTCCGGCACGTGCGCCTGCCACGGATGATCCGGGCTGGCGCTGTTTAACTGCGTCGGGGACCACGTCGCGCCGGCTTGGCATCGATCGGCGCCAGAATCCAGTGGAATGCGATGAGTTTGCCGTTGCGCTTCGGTCGTGTGCGCAGGAGCAAATCGGCCAGTCGTTGCAACAGCCGGTTCACTTCCGCGAGGTCCGACGGATCGGCCCATCCCCTGAGTCGCGCCACCCAAAGTTCGCGTGAAGGCCCCTCGACCACCGTATCGGCCCGACCCAACGCGCGTACAAAATCGCGCTGCGCGAGCCGCGACATACCCGCCGCGATGCGGGCGACGGCTTTTGCATTGGCGGTCGCACCGGGCTTGTAGCGCAGACTCATGCGCTTTCCGGGCGGAGTCAGCAAACGATAACGCCGCGCGCCAGCCTCGGTACGTTCCTCCAGCAAGTTGCTGCGTACAAGTGTACGCAGGTGATAGTAGAGCCCATCTGCGGGCCGACCGAGTTGTGTCGCGAGTTCGGCGACTGTTGCCTCGCCGCCCAGCGCCTGGATCACGGTGACGAGCTCAATGCGGATTGGTGTGGCCAGCACGGCAATCTTTTTCGCATCCTCGACGATTCCGCTCGTGGATCGCTTGTGTGTCATCGGTTGGATTGCCTCTGTTGAAAATTTATGTAATTATTCAATTGAGTGTACTTTTCCACAAGCTTCTGAATACAGCCAACGGAGATGAATCGATGTACAGGCTATCAATATCCGCGCTACTGGGCACGCTGGCGCTGCTACTGGTCGTGACGGCACACGCCGAGGACGCGGGCACAGTACTGGCACGCTTCAAGGCGGGCAGCGGCGGCGCACATTGGGATGGCGTGCATTCGTTGCGCAGTACCGGCACCTTGAGCGCAGGCGGCCTCAAGGGAAAATTCCAGGAGACCCGGGACTTGCTGACCGGCCGATCCAGCGACAGTTACAAGATCGGTCCGGTCGACGGCGCAGATGGCTACAACGGCAAACAGGCGTGGACCCGCTCCCCCGGCGGCGAAGTTGCAGTGCTCGACGACCCCGATGCCGTGCGCAACGCACGCAGCGATGCCTGGCTGAATGCACTGGCCTACTGGTATCCGCAACGCGGTCATGCGACTTACGGCAAGGTGGCAGCGCGCGCGCTCGACGGCAAGCATTACAACGCCTTAGAAGCAACGCCTGACGGTGGCAATCCGGTCACACTCTGGTTCGCCGCCGACACCGGCCTGCTGGCGCGCAGCGTGCGGAAGATGGGCGGCGACACCGTGACCACATCGTTCGACGACTATCGCGATGTCGATGGAATCCGCGTACCGTTCCATGTCGCCGACGATCAGACCGATGCCGCCGGGCGCACCGATCCGCGCAATCACCACGAAGTGCAGTTCGATCGCATCGCTGCGAATGTCGCAATCGCCGACAGCGATTTCGCAGTTCCCGCAATGGCTGCAACTGCGCATATCGACAACGCCAGCGGCGTCAGCAGCGTGCCGTTCGATCTGGTCAACAATCACATCTATGTCGATGGTGCAGTCGACGGCGAACCGGCGCGTTTCCTGGTCGATACCGGCGGAATGAATCTGTTAACGCCTGCAGCGGCAAAAAAATTCGGGCTCAACGGCGAAGGAAAAATGGCCGTCAGCGGTGCCGGCGAGCAGCCACAAAATGTTGCATTCGCACGCGGCAAACAAGTTCGCATCGGCGCTGCAACGCTTGCGAACCCGGTGTTCTACGTAATCGATCTCGGCAACCTGCCGCAGATTGAGGGCACGCCGATCGACGGCCTGGTCGGCTACGAAATGTTCCGCCGTTTCGATGTACAGATTGATTACGCGAAGAAGACTTTGACGATTTCCGATCCGAGGAATTTCGTATCGCCGCCGGGCGCGACCGTGCTGGACTTCAAGCTTGCCGGCACCAATCCGAAAATTTCCGCAACACTCGACGGCATGCCCGTCGCGCTGACCGTCGATACCGGTTCGCGCGATTCGCTGACGATGAGCTCGCCATTCGTGCGTGCGCACAGTCTCGTCAAGAAATACGCGGCATCGCCGGAAGCCGTGATCGGCTGGGGTGTTGGCGGCGCGGCACGCGGGCGGCCGGCGCGCTTCGGCGCGCTGCAACTGGGCGACCTGAACATCGAGGGTATTGCCGGCAATCTGTTCGTCGGCGACAAGGGTGCTTTCTCGGATCCAGATATTGCGGGCAATCTCGGCGGCGGCGTGCTGCGTCGTTTCACCGTGGCCTTCGACTACGCCAACCGGAAAATGTATCTCACGCCAAATGCCGACTTCGGCAAACCCGATACGTTTGATCGCAGTGGCCTGTGGTTGTTCGCCGATGGCGATGTGCTGAAAATCGTCGATGTCGCCAAGGGCAGCGCTGCCGAGCACGCCGGATTGCGCGTGAATGACTTGATCACCAAGATCGGCGGCACCGCGATTTCCGCCAAGTCGCTTACCGAATGGCGTCGACAATTTCGCGATCTGCCAGTCGGAACCCAGTTCACCGTGAAATTCCGGCGCGATGGCAAAGACAAAACCACAACGCTGACCTTAGCCAACCGCATTCCCGACACGGCCAAGTGATGCAAGCTACGCGCTACTCCACCCGGCAGAACGCGGATTTGAGATAGCGCGACTCCGGCGCATGTGCCGCCCACGGGTGATCCGGGCCGGCGCCGGATACCTTGATGATTTGCAGGGTGCGATTGGCGTAGAACGCGGCGCGGCGCAGCATGTCGAGAAACTGATCCTCGGCGACCAGACCGGTGCACGAACAGGTGAGGAAAATTCCGCCGGGCTTGACCGCGCCGAGCGCCAGCTTGTTCATGTCGAGATATTTTTTCAGCGCCGGAATCACCTGTTCGCGGTCGCGCGTCATCTTCGCCGGGTCGAGCACGACGACGTCGAATTTCTTCGCCGGATTGGCGGCGACATCGCGCAGCCAGGCGAAAATATCCGCCTGGATAAATTTCACCTTTGCCTTGTTCAGGCGCGCGTTCTGTTCCGCGATGCCGAGAATTTCCTCGTCCAGATCGATGCCGACGACTTCCTCCGCGCCACCGATGGTCTTCGCATAAATGCCGAAGCCACCGGAGTTGCAGCACAGGTCGAGCACGCGCGCGCCGTTGCAGAAGTCCGCCAGCAGCTTGCGGTTGTCGCGTTGGTCGGCGAAAAAGCCGGTCTTGTGTTTGCTGCCGGGCGCGGCGTGGAATTGCACGCCGTGTTCGTGGATCACCGCGGGCTTTGGCGTCGGCGGATGCGCCAGGTCGAAGCTCTCTTGCTTCTGCACATGGTCTTCGGCAAACGCGTAAATCTGAGCGTCGGGGAAATGTTCAAGCAGACAACGCTTGATCACGTCGCGTTGCTTGAACATGCCCGCGGAAAAATATTCGATGACCAAGGTATCGGCAAAGCGATCGACGACCAGGCCCGACAGACCATCGCCTTCGGAATGGATGACACGATAGGCATCCGTGACTGCATCGAGCTTGAGTACCTCGCGGCGCAACTGCACGGCTTGCGCGATCTTGCGCGCGAAGAATGCTTCGTCGACGGCTTCGTCGGGATCGGCGGTGAGCACGCGCAAGGCGATGCGCGAGTGGCCGTTGTAGAATCCGCGGCCGGCAAAGGTTCCCTCGCGATCAACAATATCCACGATACTGCCCGGCTTGGGTTTGACCTCGGGCTTTTCCACCATCTTCTGGAAAATCCAGGGATGGTTGGAATGGCGTTCGATCTTCAGATGAACGATGGGATTGGCGGCGGTATCGGAGCGATTCATGCCGACATGATAGCGAAGCGGCCTTGCGCTGGCTGCCCCGAGCCCCATTTCAGGCGCATGGACATCGCCCCGCCGACTCCCGAACCGACCGCCGCCACGATCGCCTACGACCGCACCCGCATTGGCTATGCTGTGCTCGGCGCCCTGGGCCTGGTCGCCGGCATCTGGCTGGCCTGGTTCGGCGCCTGGACGTTGGGCTGGAACATGGACGATCTCGGCATTCGTCCGCGCGAAACCGCCGGCCTGATCGGGATTCTGACCGCACCGTTCGCGCATGCCTCGTTTGCGCATCTGATGTCGAACACCTTGCCGCTCGGCCTGCTCGCGGCGCTGACCTTGTACGCCTACCCGCGCGCCACGCGCTATGCACTGCCGTTTATCTGGATTGCCTCAGGCTTGGGCGTGTGGCTATGGGCGCGGCCGTCGGTGCATGTGGGCATCAGCGGCATCGTGCATGGCCTCATGTTTTTCCTGTTCGTGATGGGCCTGCTGCGACGCGATCGTCTCGGCGTCGCCATCGCCCTGGTCGTCTTCTTTCTTTACGGCGGCATGGTGATGACGGTGCTGCCGCGCGATCCGAGTATCTCCTTCGAATATCATTTGTTCGGCGCGCTCGCCGGCATCGCCTCGGCGATTTTCTGGTTTCGTCTGGACCCGACACCACCACGCAAGCGCTACGATTGGGAAGACGAAGACGAGGCCGACCTTGTGGCCGTCGACGACGAACTCGAGCCACCACCCCCGGCCGACGTGCCGGTGTTGTGGGGCGGGCCGCGGGTGCGCGGCGGCGACAATATCGTCGCATTTCCCAAGCGCCGTCACGACGACCAAACCTTGCATTGAGTGCAGTGCTAAAATCGCCGCCATGAGCGCCCAGCCACGCCGCGTAGAACATTTGCAGACCGACAAGGGCAATGTGCCGGTCTACACCACCGCCGTGGTCGAACAACCGTGGTCGAGTTATTCGCGCGAGGATCACACCATCTGGGCGGCGCTGTTCGAGCGTCAGCAGAAAGTTCTGGTCGGCCGTGCCTGTCGCGAATTCATCGACAACCAGAAACAGTTCCACATGTCACCGCAGTCGATTCCGAAATTCGACGATCTCAACCGCGTGCTGAAAAAAGCCACTGGCTGGGAATTGATCGGCGTCGAAGGCCTGCTGCCGGAACTTACCTTCTTCGAACACCTGGCCAACCGGCGCTTTCCGGTGACCTGGTGGATTCGCAAACCCGAGCAGATCGATTACATCAGTGAGCCGGATTTATTCCACGATCTGTTCGGTCATGTGCCCCTGTTGCTCAATCCGGTGTTCGCCGATTACATGCAGGCTTACGGCCGCGGCGGTGTGAAGGCACATGCCATTGGCGCCGATGCACTGGTGAACCTGACACGACTGTACTGGTACACGGTCGAGTTCGGCCTGATCAAGCAAGACGACGGCCTGCGCATCTACGGTTCCGGCATCGTTTCGTCGAAAGGCGAATCGATCCACTGCCTGGAATCACCTGCGCCGAACCGCATCGGCTTCGACCTCCAGCGCATCATGCGCACCCGCTACCGCATCGACACTTATCAGAAAACCTATTTCGTCATCGACAGCTTCGAGCAATTGATGAATGCGACCCAGCCCGATTTCACTGCGATCTACGCGGAGCTGACGCAGCAGGAATCCATTCCCGCCGGCAACGTGCTGCAAAATGATTTTGTATACAATCGCGGCAGCGGCGAAGGCTGGACAAACGTCGGAGATGTGTGAGGCAACAGCCTGCGCTGCAGCGGCTGGCCACATCGCAACGGTTCCTTGGCCGAACGGAAAATGCGACAATTACCGGCTGCGGTCGGGCATTCCGCCGCAAATTCATTCAAAGAAATAGAGAGAAGCAATCATGTACAAGACCCTCCTGCGGCCCGTGCTGCTGACCGGACTCGTCCTCGCCACGACACTCGGCGTCGCTCACGCCGACGAAGACCCGATGAAAGACCCCAGCGTGCAGAAGACCTTGCGCGCGATGGCCAACGCCTCGACCTGGTATCACCCGGATCAGTTCGGCGAATTCGCCGGCATGCGTCTGTACACACATCATCATTACAAGGAAGCGATGAAATACTTCGAGATCGGCGCGTTCTACGCCGACAAGCTCTCGCAGTTGTGCGTGGGCCTGATGTATCTCAACGGCGAAGGCGTGACCAAGGATCCGGCCACGGCCTACGCCTGGCTCGGCCTCGCCGCCGAGCGCCAGTACCCGGAGTTCGTTGCCACCGCCGAACGGGTGAAGGCGGGATTGACCCCGCAGCAATTGCAAAGCGCCGCGAACATCCGCAAGACCCTGGATGCGCGCTACTCCGATGCCGTGGCCAAGCCGCGCATGGTGATGGAGTTGCGTCAGGGCCAGATGCAGATGACGGGGTCGCATACCGGTTTCGACTCTGGTATTTCCCACCCAACGGCGAAGGTGAATTGCGCCAACGGCAGCGTTGTCGGTGGCGTGAATGTCCTGGAAGCAGGCTGCGGCAGCGCGGATATCTACGCCAACTCACGCTGGGATCCGAAAGTCTACTTCACCATGCGCGATGCCGAATGGAAAGCCTCGGTCAGCGTTGGCGCGGTGCAGGAAGTCGGCAAGGCACCGGCACCCACAACCGGCAATCCTGACCCCGCCAAGCACTGAGCATTTCCGCTCGCGCACGAACGTGTGCGCGGGTTTTGTGTGGCGGCAACAACCGCAATTCAGGCGCTGTCTCCGCACCTGAGATCGGCGTAGCCTAGCCTCCCGGCACGTTCGCCCTTCGCCGGAGATCGTCGCCATGACCTTGCGCAGCCTGTTCGTCGATTTCAATTCCTACTTCGCCTCGGTGGAGCAACAGGAAGACGCAGTCTTGCGCGGACGGCCGGTGGGCGTGGTGCCGGTGCTGGCGGAAACCACCTGCTGCATCGCCGCCAGCGTCGAGGCGAAAACCTTCGGCGTGCGTACCGGCACCCTGGTGCATGAGGCGCGCAAGCTGTGTCCGCAAATCGCGATTGTGGAAGCACGGCCGGCGCTGTACGTGGACTATCACCACCGGCTCAAGGACGCGATCGAAACCTGCATCCCGGTGGATTACGTGGGCTCGATCGACGAAGTGGCCTGCGAATTGATCGGACGCGAACGCCAGCGCGACAACGCGGTCGCGATCGCGCGCAAGATCAAGGCCGCCGTGAGCGCAGCCGGCGATTGGCTGCGTTGTTCGATCGGCATCGCACCGAATCATTTCCTGTCCAAGACGGCGTCGGACATGCAAAAACCCGACGGCCTGACCGTACTTGAGGCGACCGATCTGCCACAAGCGCTGCACCGGCTGGAACTGTCTGATTTGTGTGGCATCGGCCCGAACATGGAACAACGCCTGCTCGCGGGTGGCATCCGCAGCGTGGAGCAATTATGCAAACTGGATAAATCCACAATGCACGCTATCTGGGGCGGCATCGAAGGCGAGCGCTACTGGGCCGCACTGCGCGGCGAATGGCAGGCGCACCGCATAGCGCCACGTGCCAGTCTGGGTCATTCGCATGTGCTCGGCCCGGAATTGCGTACCGCATCCGGCGCACGCGCGGTGCTGAAGAAACTGCTGGCGAAAGCCGCAATGCGACTGCGTCACGAGAATTACGTCGCCGGCGCGATGACGGTGCGGATCAAGCATGTCGGCGCCGATGCCTGGCACGGCGAACTGCGTTTCGACGCCAGCGACGACAGTCGCGAACTGCTGCGCCAGCTCGGACTCGCGCTGCAACAGTGCGACCGGCATACGCAACGATTGCCGTTGCGCAGCAACCGCCCTGCGCCGCTCGCGGTTGGCGTGACCTTGCATCGACTGCGAAAGCGCGCGGACAGCAACGGTTCGCTATTCGTCGACGAGCGCGAAAACCGCGCGCTCAACGGCGTGATCGATCGGATCAATCTGCGCTTCGGCAACAACAAGCTGTATTTCGGCAGCATGCAGGCCGCGCTCGATGCCGCGCCGATGCGCATTCCGTTCCAGACGATTCCCGACACGCTTCTGGAACGCGATGCGGAACACAACGAGTTATGGCTGGAGCGCGTGCGCCAGTTCAAGCGCCTTGCCGAAGCCAAACATCAGCGCGCGCACGATCGCACGCGCTGAATACGCGACCGTTACGCCGCTTTTTTCGCGGCGTCCTCGGCAGCCAGTGCCGCCTTCACCGCAGGCCGCGCGTCGACGCGTGCGAAATACTTCGCCAATGCCGGCCATGCGTTCATGTCAATCTTGAAATGTGCGCTCCAGCGCAGCACGGTATACAAATACGCATCGGCCACGCTGAAATGCGCGCCCATCAGGAAGTCCTGCTTGGCCAGCACGGCGTTGAGTTCGGCGAAGCGCTGTTTGAGCTTGGCCACATAGATTTCCCTCGCCGCATCCGGCATCGCCGAATTGAACAGCGGGCTGAAGGTCTTGTGGATTTCCGTGGAAATGAAATTCAGCCATTCCTGCAACTGGTAGCGCGCAAACGTGCCGTTCGCCGGCGCCAGTTTTGCCTCGGGCTTGCGGTCGGCCAGATATTGCACGAGCGCCGGGCCCTCGGTCAGTACATGGCCATCGTCGGTCTTGAGCGCCGGCACATAACCATGCGGACTGATCGTCTTGAAGTCGTCGCCGTCGGAGGTTTTCTTGGCGCCGAGATCGACCTTGACCAGATCGAACGGCAATCCCAATTCCCGCAGCACGATATGTGGCGACAGCGAGCAGGCACCGGGAGCAAAATACAGTTTCATGCGGATCTCCAATGTGAGCGAAAGCGCCACAAGGCGCGGAACTCCCCTGAGGCAAGGCTGGAAACCTTGCCAGTGCGGATCAGATTGGGATGCGGGCGTGGGAATCAAGCCGCGGGGTGACTTATCTTGCATCTTGCATCTTGTTTACTGCTTCCACGCTTCGCATTTTTGAAATGATGTGTGCGGTGGGCTATGACTTCCTCCACCAGCGAACGGAACGATCTGACTTCCGCGATTCGAACAAAGAACCATTTGCGAAGTCCATGCATGGTCGAACCAGCAAGCAAAACCAAGCGTTGTCGCTTCGCCTTTATGACATGGTACTGAACCGTATATTTGTGTAAGTTCCGGCTTCTGAACAAGCCCAGGTACTAAGCTTGCGGGTAAAGCACCTTCGAAATAAACGAGAGTTTCCGGATGCGCCTTTGCATTTGACCGACTGTGCGTCGCGAGGCGCATTACGCCGTTGCCTTACCTTTTCCAACAAAAACGGCCGCCCGGATTGTCCGTCGTTCTGATCCAACGTCAAAAGGATAGATTGTGTCCGGCGCGCACGTTTGCCTGTTGATATCGTTCAATTCGAGGATGGCGTAAATCTTGTTTTGATACAAAACGGCGATCATATGCGCGCGTGGCGGCATGCCTGCGGGTCCAGACACGATTCCGCAACTCGGCGCATTGAGAGTTAATGTCCGAACGTCTCGCTGAGAGGCGTCCATGAATTCGAATTCCAACTTTCCGGCACCTGACTTATCGAAGAAAGGTTGGACAAAGAGAAACGTCAGGGGAGTGGAATCAGCGCGAAAATTTCCCGGTATTACCGCGTAATCTGAATTGACGCCCAATCGTGGGTTGTCGGATAACGAATGCCAGGAACTGGCGCGACGTAAGAAAACTGCGTTACCGTGCCCGGGCAGGCAAACGTCTCTAGGAAGCTTCTTGAGTTCTTTGAGTTCGACGCCTTTCCAGCATAGCTCGCCAACCTCTATGGATTCTCCTGAAGACACGGTGCCGACAGTGTACGACCGGTAAAGATCGTATTCGTGACGGGTATTCACTCCGACCACTGGAACCGGGCCAAATGGAGTTAGAACGCACCCACCTAGAATTCCGTGAAACGCAATGGCAAAGATTCGAAGAGCGCAACCCGAAATTATCATTTGCGCTTCGGAATATACAAATCCGTAATTGTCCCTTCGTATACTTCCGCGGCCATGCCGACGGATTCCGATAGCGTCGGATGCGGGTGCACGGTCAGGCCGATATCGGCGGCTTCGCAGCCCATCTCGATGGCGAGCGCGACCTCGGAAATCAGGTCGCCTGCGTTCGGACCGACGATGCCGGCGCCGATGATGCGGTGCGTGGCTTCGTCGAAAATCAGCTTGGTGAAGCCTTCCGTGCGGCCGATGCCGATCGCGCGTCCGGACGCGGTGTAGGGGAATTTGCCGACGCCGATCTTCAGGCCGTCCTTCTTCGCTTCGGCTTCGGTGACGCCAACCCAAGCGACTTCCGGATCGGTGTAGGCCACGCTCGGAATCACGCGCGCGACGAATTCGCTCTTCTGCCCGGCGCAGACTTCGGCGGCGACCTTGCCTTCGTGCGTGGCCTTGTGCGCGAGCATCGGATTGCCGACGATGTCGCCGATCGCAAAGATATGCGGCACATTGGTGCGCATCTGTTTGTCGACGGGAATAAAGCTGCGATCGGTGACGGTGACGCCAGCCTTGTCCGCATCGATTTTCTTGCCGTTCGGTGAACGTCCAATGGCGACGAGCACGCGATCGTAAACCTGTGGCTCCGGTGCTTTCTCACCTTCGAATGTGGCTTTCAATCCGCCTTTCTGCGCTTCGATTTTTGCCACTTTCACCTTGAGATGGATGCCGGCATAGCGCTTGCCCAGACGCTGCGCGAGCGGCCGCACTAAGTCTGGATCGGCGCCAGGCATCAACTGATCGAGCAACTCGACCACGGTAACTTCGCTGCCCAGCGCAGCGTAGACGCAGGCCATTTCCAGTCCGATGATGCCGCCGCCGACCACGAGCAATTTCTTCGGCACATCCTTGAGCAGCAGCGCGCCAGTCGAATCCATAATGCGCGGATCGTCCCACGGAAACCCCGGCAATTTCACCGACTGCGAACCCGCGGCGATGATGCATTTCTCGAAACGCACCAGCTTCTTGCCGTCCTTGGTTTCGATTTCAATTTCGTTCGGCGAGACGAATTTGCCGACGCCCGTCACCGTCGTGACCTTGCGCTGCTTGCTCATGCCGGCGAGACCACCGGTCAACTGCGCAACGACCTTGTCCTTGAACGCGGCGAGTTTGGCGATGTCGATTTCCGGCGCGCCGAAGCTGATGCCGATGTCGTCGGAATGCACGGCCTCGTCGATCAATCGCGCCGCATGCAGCAGCGCCTTGGACGGGATGCAGCCGACGTTGAGACAGACGCCGCCAAGCGTCGCGTAGCGCTCGATCAACACCGTGTTCTGGCCGAGATCCGCAGCGCGAAAGGCGGCGGTGTAGCCGCCGGGACCGGAACCGAGTACGCATACCTGGCATTCGATATCGGCCTTACGGCCCGACGTTGCCGCGGCTTTCGGTGCTGGCGCATCCACCTTGGTTGTAGCCGACGTTGCCGGCTTGGCCGGCTCTGCTCTCTTGGTTGGTGCGGGTTTCGGTGCATCAGCCGCACCCTGCGCTTCGATCACCGCAACCACCGCGCCCTCGGAAATCTCATCCCCGACCTTGACCTTCACTTCCTTGACCACGCCAGCGACCGACGACGGCACTTCCATCGTCGCCTTGTCCGATTCCAGCGTGACCAGACCCTGATCCTTCGTCACGGTATCGCCGGGTTTCACCAGCACTTCGATCACGGGTATATTTGTATAATTTCCGATATCCGGAACTTTGACTTCAGTCGTTGCCACGATCGGACTCCTTGTTTCGGTTTGCCAGCGCCGTGCGAAAGCGCGCGCGCCATTCGTCGCGTCTGGCGGAAAAACCACCGGCCTCGGTTTCTGCGCCGGCCGCTTTGGCAGACGGGGCAGCGGAAATTCCGCCTTGACTGCGGATTCGGGCTTGCAGCACGGCCAGGGTCAACTGCTCGCCGCGCGCGTCTTCGCGAAGCTGTTCGCCTTGCTCGCGCCGCGTTTCCGCGAGCTCGCGGCATTTGGCGTTCGCATACTCGACGGACTGGCGAAAATCCGGCAGATGATGGGTTTCCACATCGCTCAGCAGGCAATCGAAAACAATGCAGCCATCCTCGATCCACAGGCCGTGGCGATTGACCATGATGCGCGATTCGCGCTCCTGGTGGAAAAAACGTGTCCATTCCGTGTCCGGCTCGCGATTCAACCGCAGATACAGCGTGCGCATCGACGAATGCACGCGCGACCAAGTCGTCCTGCTCAGATCCAGATCGACGATAACGATGTCTTCAAAATCCCCGCTCATGCCTGCGACTCAGAGCAGGCTGCGGCGCATGTCCGCCAGCAGTTGGGCAAGGTAAGCCGTGAAGCGCGCGGCCGAGGCGCCGTCGATCACGCGATGATCGTAACTGAGCGACAGCGGCAGGATCAGGCGCGGCGCAAAGGCCTTGCCGTCCCACACCGGTTTGATGGCGGATTTCGACACACCAAGGATCGCGACTTCCGGTGCATTGACGATCGGCGTGAATGCGGTGCCGCCGATGCCGCCGAGTGAGGAAATCGAGAAGCAGCCACCCGACATTTCCGCCGGGCCGAGCTTGCCTTCGCGCGCCTTCGCGGCGAGTGCGCCCGTTTCTTGGGTGATCGCGACGATGCCTTTCTTGTCCGCATCGCGCAGCACCGGCACCACCAGGCCATTCGGCGTATCGGCGGCAAAGCCGATATGGAAATACTTTTTCAGAATCAGATTCTCGCCACCTGCATCGAGCGAAGCGTTGAAATCGGGATATTTCTTCAATGCCGCAACAACGGCCTTGATGATGAAGCCAAGCATGGTGAATTTGATCCCAACCTTCTCGTTTTCCTTGTTCAGTGCGACGCGCAGTGCTTCCAATTCGGTGACGTCGGCGTCGTCGTGCTGGGTGACGTGCGGAATCATCGCCCAGTTGCGCGCGAGATTGGCACCGGAAATCCTCTTGATCTTCGACAACGGCCGCGTTTCCACTTCGCCAAATTTGGAAAAATCCACTTGCGGCCACGGCAGCAGATTCAGCCCACCGCCGCCCACAGGCGCACGCGCGACACCGCCGGCCAGCGTCTGCTTGACGAACTGCTGCACATCTTCCTTGCTGATGCGGCCCTTGCGCTCGCTGCCCTTCACCTGCGCGAGATCGACGCCGAGTTCGCGCGCGAACAGACGCACGGCAGGACTCGCATATGGCACCTTGTCAGGCAGCACCGTATCTGCGCCGAACCCGACCGGTGGAGTGCGTTGTGCGGCCGCCTGATTTTCTCCCTCCCCCTTGATGGGGGAGGGTTGGGGAGAGGGTGACGCCTGCGCAGCAGGCGCCTTCGGCGCCATCCCCTCTCCCCGGCCCTCTCCCACAAGGGGAGAGGGGGAAGAAATCGCTGCGGATTTTGCGGGAGCCGAATCGCCCACCTCGATCACTGCCACCACCGTTCCTTCGGAAACCTCATCACCCAGTTTGACCTTGACTTCCTTGACCACGCCGGCAACCGACGACGGCACTTCCATCGTCGCCTTGTCCGATTCCAGCGTGACCAGGCCTTGATCCTTTGTCACCGTATCGCCGGGTTTCACCAGCACTTCGATCACGGGTATATTTGTATAGTTTCCGATATCCGGAACTTTGACTTCGCTGGTCTGGGCCATAAGGGTTCTCGTGTTGGCGAAAGGCGCACGCGCTGAAGGTCGGACTGCGAGGATAACGCAAGATGACGACTTCGCCGCCGCCTTGCACGGGCGACTCGCTGCTGCTGGAACCACTTCGTTGCGGTCATAATGGACGCGGCGTCATGACTTTCAGCCTCATCACGGGCGATCATGCCACCGGATATTGTGTTGTATCAATGGAATACACCGCCGCAACCCAGCCTTTCGTCCCGGGAGAAACGCCTCGTGCTCACGATCCATGACCTGTCCAAGACCTACGCCAACGGCGTCCATGCGCTGAAAAACGTTTCGCTGGAAATCCCCAACGGCATGTTCGGCCTGCTCGGGCCGAACGGCGCGGGCAAGTCCACGTTGATGCGCACGATCGCCACCCTGCAGGATGCCGACAGCGGCAGCATTCATCTGAACGATCTCGACGTACTCGCCGACAAGCCCGCGGCGCGGCGTGTGCTTGGTTATCTGCCGCAGGAATTCGGCGTGTATCCGAAGGTCAGCGCCGAGGCGATGCTCGATCACTTCGCCGTACTCAAGGGCGTGACCGCACGCGGTGAGCGCAAGGCCGTGGTCGAGGCCTTATTGCGCCAGACGAATTTATGGGATGTGCGCAAACGCAAGCTCGGCACGTTTTCCGGTGGCATGCGCCAACGCTTCGGCATCGCCCAGGCGCTGATCGGCAATCCGCAATTGATGATTGTCGATGAACCGACGGCGGGCCTCGATCCCGAGGAGCGCAACCGTTTTCTCAACCTGCTTGCGGAAATCGGCGAGAAGGTTGTTGTGATCCTGTCCACCCACATCGTCGAAGATGTTACCGATTTGTGTCCGCGCATGGCGATCATCTCGCAGGGCCAGGTACTGCTGAGTGGCCACCCCAGCGAGGCGATGCGCGCACTGGATGGCCGCGTCTGGCGCAAGTCCGTGCCGAATGCGGCGATCGAAGATTTCAAGAACCGCTACACGGTCCTGTCCACGCGCCTGGCCGGCGGCAAGACTCTGGTTCATGTACTCGCCGATGCCAGACCCGAAGATGGCTTCGAGGCAGTCGCACCGGATCTGGAAGACGTCTACTTCGGCCAGTTGCGGCATCACGCCGCGCCGGCGCGCGCGGCCTGAGCGGAGAATCCCATGTTCAAGGAAATTTTCCGCTTTGAGCTGCGCCAGCAGCTCAAGAGCCCGCTGTTCTGGATGATCGCCCTCGCCTTCGGCGCGCTCGCGTTCGCCGCCGCCGGCTCGGACACGATCACGATCGGCGGCGGTATCGGTAATGTGCATCGCAACGCGCCCTATGTCGTGGTGCAGATGTTGACGCTTTTCACCTTGCTCGGGATGTTCCTGATCACCGTGTTCGTCGCCGGTGCCGCGCTGCGCGATTTCGATGCCGGCACGGCAGAACTGTTTTTCGCCACGCCAATGTCGCGCTCGGCCTACCTCGGCGGGCGTTTCGCCGCGGGTTATCTGGCCGCGGTCGGCGTGCTGATCGTCGTCGCGCTCGGCCTGATGACGGGCGTGCTGATGCCCTGGGTCGATCCGGCCCGGCTTGGCCCGACCTCGTTGGTGGCGTACATCTACGCTTTCGCCGTGTTCGTGCTGCCTGGTCTGTTTTTCCTCTCGGCCTTTTTGTTTCTGCTGGCGACACTGACGCGCTCGATGCTCGGCACCTACATCGGCGTGATCGCGTTCTTCGTGCTCTGGCAGATCGCGCTGGTGACCGCGGGCAATCTGGAACACCGCACGCTTGGCGCGCTGATCGATCCGTTCGGACTCGGCGCCTTCGATCTGGCCACACGCTACTGGTCGGCGTCGGATCGCAACACGCGCCTGCCCGAGTTGACCGGCATCCTTCTGGCCAACCGCGCGATCTGGATTGCCGTCGGCGCGGCGATGCTCGCCGCCACGCTGGCACTGTGCCGTCCCGATCGCGAAGGTCTGCGCTTGTGGCGGCGCAAGCGACCCGCGCTGGCGACGGCGGCGGAACCGCCGCGGCAGCAAACACTCGTACTGCCGGTGGCCACATTGCAGACGCATGCGGCTGCGCGCTGGACGCAGTTCCTCAAACTCGCCTGGTTCGATACACGCGGCGTGCTCGGCGGCGTGGCCTTCCTCGTGATGCTGGCGTTCGGACTGATGAATCTCGGCGGCAATCTCGCTTTTTCCAACATGGTGTACGGCACCAGCGTTTATCCGGTGACGCATCTGATGAACACCGCGATGGATCAAAGCTACACCTTCCTGCTGGTCATCATCATCGCGTTCTATGCCGGCGAACTGGTCTGGCGCGAGCGCAGCAGCCGCATCAGTGAGGTGACTGATGCGTTTCCACTGCCGGACTGGATTCCGTTGTTGTCCAAGTTGGTGGCGATCGCTTCGGTCATCGCCCTGTTCCTGCTGGCCGGCTGCGTCGAATGCACGATCTATCAACTCTGGCGCGGCTATCACCATCTCGAACCTACGCTGTATCTGTCGAACATCGCACTTGCCGGATTGAGTTTTCTGCTGCTGGGCGCACTCGCATTGTTTCTGCAGGTGATCGCCAACAACAAGTTCCTCGGGTATCTGCTGATCGTGATCTATTTCGTCAGCCGCATCGCGCTGGGTCAACTGCATTTCGATCATCACCTTTATAACTACGGCAGCGCGCCGGGTACGCCGTATTCGGACATGAACGGCTACGGCCATTTTCTCGCCGCGCATTTGTGGTTCAGTGCCTACTGGGCGTGTTTTGCGATTGCGTTGCTGGTCGTCGCGGCGCTGTACTGGGCGCGCGGCACGGCGCAGGGCTGGAAGGAGCGCGGACGCATTGCGCGTGCACGCTTGCGTGTGCCGGCGCGCGCGCTGCTGGCAGCATCGCTGCTCGGCTTCATCGCGCTCGGCGGCTGGATTTACTACAACACCAATGTGATCAACCGTTATATTCCCGGCGATCTGGCCAAGCAGCAGAAGGCCGATTACGAGAAGCAGTATCGACAATACAAGGATCTGCCGCAGCCGAAGATCACCGACGTGAAGGCGGACGTGGATATCTATCCGCACCAACATCGCGTCGATGTGCGCGGGCATTACGTCATCGCCAACAAGACCGGCAAACCGATCAGCGATCTACATATGCGACTGCCGACCGAGATGAAACTGGTGTCGGTGCAGTTCGCGCCGCACGACGTGGTCAGCGACGACCGCGTGCAGGGCTACACGATTTATCACCTGGCCCAACCGATGGCACCGGGCGCGACGATGAATTTCGATTTCACCTTGCAATTCTGGAGTCGCGGTTTCCGCAATTCGCCCAGCGATACGCATGTCGTCGACAACGGCACCTTCTTCGACAGTTTTTCGTTCCCGCATTTTGGCTACAGCGAAGAAGGCCAGCTTGATGATCGCAACGATCGCCGCAAATACGACTTGCCGCAACTGCCGCGCATGCCGAAGATCGACGATGTGGCTGCGCGCCAGTTCAATCTACTCGGCCGCGACGCCGACTGGGTGAATTTCGAGACCACGGTTTCGACCGTGCCCGACCAGATTGCGCTCGCGCCAGGTTATCTGGAAAAGGAATGGACCGCAGACACGCCCGATCACGGCCGCCGCCGCTATTTCCACTACAAGATGGATAAACCGATTCTGGATTTCTTCTCGTTCCAGTCGGCGCGCTACACGATCAAGCGCGATGCGTGGAATGGCATCGCGATCGAGGTTTACTATGATCCGCAGCACGCCTACAACGTCGATCGCATGATCTATGCGGCGAAGAAATCGCTGGCGCATTACAGCGCGGCGTATTCGCCATTCCAGTTTCGCCAGATGCGCATCCTCGAATTTCCCGACTATGCAAGTTTCGCGCAGAGTTTCGCCAACACCGTGCCGTTTTCGGAATCGATCGGCTTTATCGCCGATCTGCGCGATCCCGACGATATCGACTATGTCTATTACGTCACCGCACACGAGATCGCGCATCAGTGGTGGGCGCACCAGGTCATCGGCGCGTTTCTGCAAGGCGTGACCATGCTCGACGAAACCTTCGCCCAGTATTCGGCCTTGATGGTAATGGAGCACGAATACGGCCCGCAGAAGATGCGCAAATTCCTCAAGTACGAACTCGATCGTTATCTATCGGGCCGTGGCGGCGAAGTCGTTGAGGAAGAGCCTCTGGCATTGAACGAGAATCAGGCCTACATCCATTACCGCAAGGGTTCGGTGGTGATGTATGCGCTCAAGGATTATCTCGGCGAAGACGTCGTTGATAAAACGCTCGCTCGTTACGACCGCGAGAAGGCCTTCCAGCAACCGCCGTACACGACCACGACCGAATTCCTCGATGATCTGCGCCAGGAAGCCGGCCCGCAATGGTCGCCGCTGATCGACGACCTGTTCACGAAAATCACCTTGTTCGACAATCGCGTGACCACGGCGACGGCGATCAAGCGCGCCGATGGCAAATACGACGTCACGCTGAAATTGCACGCAGCCAAGGTCTACGTCGATGGCGTCGGCAAGGAAACTCCGGCCAAGCTCGACGAGCCGATCGATATCGGCGTATTCGCGCGTGCGGCCGACGGCAAGGAAGATCACGAAAAGGTGCTTTATCTTGCCAAGCGCACACTCGCCGACGGCGACAGCAGCATTACCGTCACTGTCGACAGCCTGCCCTACGAAGCCGGCATTGATCCCTACAACAAGCTGATTGATCGCGTATCCGACGATAATCGCGCGCGGGTGAGTGTGCAATAAAGCCGACGCAAAAACGGGCGCCATCTGGCGCCCGTTGGATTTTCGCATCGTCCGGCCAGCTTATTCGCCGCGAACCTTATCGTTGTGTTTCTTGTTGTAGATACGGCCGCTCTGGTGATTCTCGCGTCCCTGGATATGCGCCTGTTCGCGCGCGCCGACATGGCCGTTGGCAGCGGCGTTGGCTTCGTTGCGGGTTTCGCGTTTCTGTCCGGCTTCCAGATGCCCGGTTTCGCGGTTGGTCAATTGCCCGGACTTGACGCCATTGGCGATGCGTTGCTGCTGATTGGCGTTGCGCTGCACATCGTTCTGCAGGCGCCGCGACGAAGCCGAGTTCGGGTTGCCGGTCGTGGCGTTGTGCTTGTCCTGATAGATCTGCTGGCTGGCGTGATTCTGCTCGCGCTGGATCTGCGCCTTTTCCGCCGGCGACAGCGCACCGTTTTTCATGTCGCGCGCCTGGGTACGGTCGATGCGCTGTTCGTCGCGTTCGAGCTGGCCGGTTTCCTTGGTCGAAAGCTGGCCGGATTTCAGGCCTTGTTCGACGCGTTGCTGCTGGTTGGCGTCGCGCTGGGTTTCCGTGCCGGCGCTCTGGGCAAAGGCACTGATCGAGAAAATGGCGCTCAGGGCAAGGGCGATAAGCGTGCGTTGCATGGTGGTCTCCGGTCGTTGGTGCGGCACGAACATTTTCATGCGCTGACCGTCAAAAACGCACTGCGCACAGACCGGTTGACGCGGAACTGGCGGCGCTCCGGCGGCAGCCAGTTGGCGTTCAGTTGGCGACCGGCGGCTCGAAACGGCGACCAACGAGGTGATTTTTGCTCGCGACAGCCTTTACCTGTTTATACTTGCCGGCGTTTGGGAGGTGTCCGTCATGGCGCTCTGGATCGTGCTGATCGTGATACTGCTGGCCGCCTGCGGCTGGCTGGCGTGGATGCTGCAACGCGCGCGGCAGGAAAAAACCGTACTCGAACGCCGCCACGCGCAGGCCGAGGAAGAACTCAAGCGCCTGCAGGCGACCCAGTCGCAGGTGATCCACACCACCAAGCTGGCCTCGCTGGGCCAGATGGTCGCGGGCGTGGCGCACGAGATCAACACACCGCTGGGTTTCGTTAAGAGCAATGTCGAAGTGATCGGCGATCTGCTCGACGACTATCGCAAACTGGTCAAGCAGTACGACGCCGCGGTGCAGTATTGCCTGCAACCGGTCGATCTGATTTTCGGCGCCGACAAGGCCAGTCTCGACAAACTGGTCAAGCATGTCGAGGAAGCACGGCGCAAATTGTTCGAGGCACGCACCGCGCTGGAAAAAAGCAGCTTGCTCAAGGATGCGAAAGAGCTGCTCAGCGATGCCAGCGACGGCCTCGGCCAACTCGCCAGCTTGGTGCTGAACCTGAAAGGCTTCTCGCGGGTCGATCGCGACGGCATGGATTCGGTCGATCTGAACGAAGGCCTGGAAAGCGCGCTGATGATCGCGCAACATCAATTGCGCGATCGGGTAAAAGTCGTCAAGCATCTCGAACCGCTGCCGAGGGTGCGCTGCATGCCGTCGCAGATGAATCAGGTTTTTCTCAATCTCATCACCAATGCCGGCCAGGCAATCGAAGGCGACGGCACCCTGACCATTGCCAGCAAGGCCTCCGCCAATGCGGTCGAGATCAGCTTCGCCGACACCGGATCGGGAATTCCCGACGACATCCTGCCGAAAATCTTCGATCCGTTCTTCACCACCAAACCGGTTGGCGAAGGCACCGGACTGGGGCTTTCCATCGTGCACAAGATCATCAAGGGTCATGGCGGTTCGATCAAAGTGAGAACAACACCAAGGAAAGGTTCCGAATTCATCGTTAGCCTGCCGTTGGACCGAACCACCGCGACCAACCCGGCTGCGGCGGCGAACACCTGAAACCGATGCCTTGTCTGGGACAATCGTGAGCGAGCCGCTGCGCATCCTGCTGGTCGACGACGAAGCGCGCATCCTGCGTGCGCTCAAGGCGTTGCTGCGCGATTTCACCACGTTTGAAACGACCGATCCGCTGACCGCCGCGGCGCTGGCGAAACAGCACGATGTCGATGTGGTGATTTGCGATCAGCGCATGCCGGAAAAACCCGGCATCGACGTGCTGCGCGATCTGAAAGAATCCCATCCGCGCGCGATGCGCGTGTTACTCACCGGCTATTCCGATCTGAAAGCCGTGCTCGGCTCGGTCAACGAATCCGAAGTGTTCCGCTTCGTCAACAAACCCTGGAACAACACCGAACTCAAGGCGCTAATCGCCGAGGCCGGCCAGATCGCGCGCGAAGCGCCGGTGATCATCAAGGATGCGCTGCCGCCGGTCGAGCACGACCGCGCGCGCAGTCAGGTCGGCGTGGTGGTGATCGAAGGCGACACCGCCGTGCAGCAACGCCTGCGCGAAATCCTGCAACCGTATTACAAGGTCAACTTTGCCAACAACGCCGAGCGCGCGCTGCAGATCATGGAGCAGAACGAAACCGGCGTGGTGATTTCCGAAACCGAATCCGGGCGCAGCGACCTGACCGGCCTGCTCAAGGCGCTCAAGCAGCACCATCCGCATATCGCCACCGTGGTGATGACCGAACGCGCGAATGCGCAAACCGCGATCGAGTTGATCAACGAAGGCCAGGTTTACCGCATGCTGATCAA
>JANWJJ010000026.1 GCA_025451955.1 Rudaea sp.
CCCGGCCCGGCTTGGATAAATGTCTGTACTGGCGATGGCTTCCACGAGTTGCCACAAGGAGCCAACCGTCGTTTTTCAGCAGCAGCAAAATTTCACTGACTTTCATGCGGCAAGCATACAAGAGGGCCGGGTTGCCGACTAACGCCGGAGCTAAGCAGCCGCTGCCACGAATGCGCATGATCTTACACCGTGCCGATTCTACGCGAGGTGGAACCTCACCGGGCTTTTCCAGCTTGTCACCAAGTTTCTCTTGAGCATTTTGGAAGATGCGGCCGATATTGTGAATTCGGCGTTGAGCGAGATCGCGTAGCCCCAATCCCAAATACTCCGCTGTTGGGCCGAGCAGCTTTGCAAGTCCATCTTTGCCAAGATAGGCCGCAATAGCACCAAGACCTATTGTGGTAATTGGTTCCGGCATGACCTCTCCTGTGCAACATAACTAAGAATTAGCGCCCGCTTCCGAGCGCAAATAAACTACCGCATCGCCTTCCGGCACGCCAATGAACGCGGCTACGGCTTCATCGCCCCCACCGCGCGCACCGGAATCGGCACGTTGCAAACATCGATGTATCCCGCCGGGACCTTGTACCAATCGTCGTGGCGATTGCGGCGCGATTCGATCAGCGTGGCGAAGGTCGGTGTATCGGTGCGCAGGATTTCGAGGTTCGTGCGCTGCGCGGGCGGAACATCCGCGGCGAGGCGGATGGATTCGATCGGCACGGGATGTTCGATCTTGGTGTAAAAGCCCAGTTCGCCGCTGCCGCGCGGCAAGCTCGACAACAATTCCATGCCCTGTACTACGCGACCGACGACGGTGATGTTGCGGTCGAGCCAGCGCGCGCCGCCGATGACGACATAGAGTTCAGCGCCGTTGCCGGAATTCGCATCGTTGTCGCGACCGACACCAACCGTGCCGTAGCAGTGCGTCAGCCATGTCGCATGTGTGGTCAGATCCAAGGCAGCGGGAAAATCGCCGGCGAATCCGGTCTGCGGCGCATAGCCGTCGCGATCCTGCAGCGGCGTGAAGGTGAAATCCTTGCCCAATGGCAGGGTGAATTCCGCCTTGAGCGTACTCTGCGCCTTGCCCAGCGAACGGCGCTTGGCGGGATTATCCGCATTCAGATCGCCCCATTGCACGACGTAGTTATCCTGCACCCGCAGGATGTCCAGACCATCGTAGTATTTTTCGCGCGCCAGGGCTTTGATATTCGCGACAGTGTGCGGCGCGAATTGCGGCGCCAGTTCAATCACCACGCGCCCGGTTGCCAATTGCAGATACAAGGTGTCGGCCGGATCGAGCGCATGCCAGTCCGCGGGTTTGGATGCGGCCAGCACGTCGGCCATCGTTGGCGGTTTGGCGCTGGCGCTCGGATCGGCACCGAATGCCGAAACCGCGCTGGCGAGCAGGCAGGCGAAGAGTCCGTGCAGCATCCGCCGCGTCGATCGCGTTTTGTATTTCATCGTGTCTCCCCGTTTGAATTTTTCACCGCGGCCGGCAACGTGCCTAGACGCACCAGCCGGTCGAAGCTTGCGCCATCGCGGCGGATGGTAAGAATCACGCGCCGGCCGAGATGCGCTTGCAACAGACTCTGAAATGCCGCCTTGTCGTGCACGGGTTTGTGATTGAACTTGAGCACGAAGTCGCCTTCGCGCAGATTCGCTTCGGATGCCGGCGTGCCGCCGATGATCTCGCCGATTTCGACGCCATCGACGCCGAGCGTCTGGCGTTCATCGGCGGTCATGTCGCGAAAATTGGCGCCGAACGGCAGACGCAGACGCACGTAGTAAACCGCCACGTAAGTAGTGGCGGCACCCAGGTTGGGCGGATAGATCAAAACCTTTTCGGCGCCGACTTTTTCGCCTTGCCGCAACGCTCGATTGGGCACATCGTTGCTATCGTGGCCGATGAAATACCCGGTGCCGATCTGCACATAACCTTGTGCGCGCAGCAAACGCTCATCGCCATCGCGCGTCTTGCCATCGCCCAGTTCCGGCTGCGCCGGTGGCGGCGCCGGACGCAAGTGCGCGACCACTTCGGCCTCGCGGCCGGGCACGACATCGTAATGATCCGTCGGCACCACAGCTGGCGGTGCACCGGCCGACGGTGGGGTGTAAGCCACATGCGCGCAACCCGTCAGCATCAGTGCGCCGACGATCGATCCCCAACCTGCGGCGACCGCCCGGCTCATGTGGTGTGGCAAATCGCGCGCGGGTTCACCGCGCTACCGGCTTGACCGGCGGCGGCGCCGGGCGCTTCGGCATCTGGTTCACATCGAGCAGGCGTTCGATGCGCGCGAATACTTCCGAACGCGAAAAAGGTTTCTTCATGAAATCGTCCGCGCCGATGCGCTGGGCATAGAACTGCTCGGTGGCCTGTTCGTTGCCGCTGATCATCACGATGGGAATTTCGCGCGTCGCCGGATCGCGGCGCAACTGGCGCAACGCGGCGAATCCATTCATGCCCGGCAGCACGATATCGAGAAAGATCAGGTTCGGACGTTCGGCCAACGCGATTTTCACGCCGGTTTCCGCATCACCGGCTTCCAGGGTGAGATAGCCATTTTGCTGCAGAAACTTGCGCAACAACGCGACGATGGTTGGCGAATCATCGACGATCAATACGCGCGTGCCTTCGCGGGCGTTGACGCGCGGTTTCTCGCGCCGTTCGTCATTCCCGAAAAAACGTCTGAACAGATCGAATGTGGCCACAGGCGATTTCCGCAGTTCAAGGCAGGCAACAGTTTCGGCGCTGCGGAGCGCGATGACAAGCCCCAGTGCCCGCAACGGCGGCGGGCCGCGCTGCGACGCGACTCGGGCAAAGTCGGGACAAGGCCAGATTCAACAAAATTGACCGGGATCATGGCGACGATCCTGCTCGCCGTGCACAATGCCTGCACGACACGTCCCAGCCACGCCGAGGAGCACACATGACTGCCGTCGCAACTACCATCACCGCCGACATCGACGATGGACCCCTCTCGCCGTGGTGGGTCCGCACCGTCCTGATCGTCATGGCTCTGGGCTTCGCCGCCCTGATCGCCATCACTACCCTGGCCTACCGCAACGCGCCGCCGATCCCGGCGAACGTGGTCGATGCCCAGGGTGCCACGCTGTTTACCGGCGACGACATCAGCAACGGCCAGGCCGTGTTTCTCAAATACGGTTTGATGGACAATGGCAGCATCTGGGGACATGGCGCCTATCTCGGTCCGGATTATTCGGCGCAGGCGCTGCATCGCATCGGCATGGATACAGCCAACGCGCTGGCGCAGCAGCTCTACGCCAAGCCGCTGGCCGACTTGACCGCCATGCAGCAGGCCGGACTGCACGCACAGGTCGCGGTCGAATTGAAAACCAATCGCTACGATGCGAGCACCGACACGTTGCGACTTACCGACGCGGAAACGCAGGCCTGGCAACAGCAGATCGTGCACTGGACGGAATACTTCCAGCACCCTGAGCTCAACGGTGGACTCAAGCCGAACCTGATTACCGATCCAGTCGAGTTGCGCCAGTTCAGCGCGTTCGTGACCTGGGCGGCATGGGCCTCGGTGGCCAATCGCCCCGGCGAGAATTATTCCTACACCAACAATTTCCCTTACGATCCGAACGTCGGCAATGTCGCCACGTCCGGCACGATATTGTGGAGCGCGCTGAGCCTGATCGTGTTGCTGGCCGGCATCGCCACTGTGTTGCTGGCGTTCGGCAAGTTCGATTATCTGGGCTGGGTTTCGCGCGGCCATGAAGTACATCCGCGGGTGATTCCGGGGCAAGCCAGCAAAGGTCAGCGCGCACTGGTGAAATTCTTCGTCGTCGTAGCCCTGCTGTTTCTTGCCCAGACCTTGATCGGTGGCGGCGTGGCGCATTACCGCGCCGATCCCGGCAGTTTCTATGGATTCCAGCTCGAAACGATTTTTCCCAGCAACCTGCTGCGCACCTGGCATTTGCAGACGGCGATTTTCTGGATCGCGACGGCCTACGTCGCCGCGGCCCTGTTTCTCGGCCGCAGCCTGCGCCGCGACGAACCGCGCGGCTTTGCGGTGTGGGTGAACCTGCTGTTCGTTGCCTTCGCCGTGGTGATCGTCGGCAGCCTGCTCGGCGAGTGGCTGGGCATTTCACAAATGCTCGGGCAATGGTGGTTCTGGCTCGGCAATCAGGGTTGGGAATATCTGGAACTGGGCCGCATCTGGCAATACCTGCTGGTGGTCGGATTGCTGGTCTGGTTCGCCCTGCTGTTCTGGCTGGCACGGCCACGCGTGGTAGCCGACGCGGAAGCAAAGCCCATCGCACGCATGTTCCTGTGGGCGGCGTTGGCGATCCCGGTGTTCTACATTCCCGCGCTGTTCTTCGGCGCCAAGACCAATTACACCGTGGTCGATACCTGGCGCTTCTGGATCATCCATCTGTGGGTTGAAGGTTTCTTCGAATTCTTCGCCACCACCGTGGTCGCCCTGGTGTTTTTCCAGCTCGGTCTGGCCCGGCGCAACACCGCGCTGCGGGTGATCTATCTCGATGCGATCCTGTACTTCCTCGGCGGCCTGGTCGGCACCGGCCATCACTGGTATTTCACCGGCCAGACCAGCATCAATATGGCAGCCTCGGCCCTCGTTTCCGTGCTGGAAGTGGTGCCGTTGACCCTGCTGACGCTGGACGCCTGGGATTTCGTGCGCACCACGCGCGGGCAATGCGACGAGTGCGGCAAACCCGTAGCCGTGCCGCACAAGTGGACGTTCTGGTTTCTGATGGCGGTGGGCTTCTGGAACTTCGCCGGCGCCGGCATCCTCGGTTTTCTGATCAACCTGCCGGTCGTCAGTTACTACGAAGTCGGCACCCAGCTCACGCCGAATCATGGCCACGCCGCGATGATGGGCGTGTTCGGCATGCTGGCGATCGCCCTGATGGTGTTCGTGCTGCGCCAGGCCAGCGACGACGCGCACTGGCCCGGGATCGAGAAATACATCAAGGTGGCATTCTTCGGCACCAACATCGGCCTGGCGATGATGGTCGTGTTCAGCCTGTTCCCGAGCGGCGTGCTGCAAGTGTGGGATGTGATCCAGCACGGCTACTGGCATGCGCGCAGTCTGGATTACACCGGCACCGGCACCGCGCGGATAATCGAATGGATGCGCCTGCCCGGCGATCTGGTGTTCATCATCTTCGGCGCCATTCCACTGACGATCGCCGCGATCAAGGGTTGGCTCGGCGTGTTGGCGACGAAGGACTGAAGATCGGGTCGCGCCGTGCCGGAGGGCACTCGCCCAACCGGCGCGGCGCGCTCATCACGCTTGCGTCGGTTCCGCCGCCATGCGGATGATCCAGCGATACATCAGGAACGTGACGACGGCGAAAACGACGCCACCGATCCAGATCGCGGGTGTCTCGAACGAATCACCCACCAGCCCGATCGGATTCTGATTGCCACTGAACGCCACCACGCCGGCGAAGATCACCGCCAGCAGGCTTTCGCCCACGATCAGACCGGACGCCAGCAGAATACCGAGCTGCTTGACCGCGTCGCCTTTCGGGCCGCGTTCGGCACGGCGGTCGAACCAGGCGCCGACCAGCGCGCCGACCACCACCATCAAGGTCGTCGAGGTCGGCAGATAGATGCCCAGACCGACGGCGAGCGGCGGCAGACGCGGACCTTTCTTCGCCAGACCGAGCAACTCGTCGAGAATGATGATCGCCACGCCGATGGCAGCGCCGAGGCCGATCATGTCCCACGGCACGTTGCCTGTGATTACGCCCTTAGCCAGCGCCGAGATCAGCCCGGCCTGCGGTGCCGCCAGCGCTTTCGACGGATCAGCACCCGGTGCGCCGAGGAAACCGTATGTGTGCTGCAACAGATCCATCACCGGCGGAATCACCACCGCGCCGACCAGCACGCCAATCACCAGCGCCCACTGCTGCATCGACGGCGTGGCATCGACCAACTGGCCGGTCTTCAAGTCCTGCAAATTATTGTTGGCGATCGACGCCACCGCGAACACGATCGAGGTAATGAACAGGGCGAATCCGACCAGCGCGTTGTCGGCGCCCGGTGGCAGGAAGGGCTTGACGCCGACCACCAGCAACAGTGCCGCGATCACGACGACCAGAATGCCGACGCCCGACAACGGACTGTTGGACGATCCGATCAAGCCGGCCATGTAACCGCACACTGCCGACACCAGAAAGCTCAGCAGGATCACGAACACCACGCCGCCGATTACGAGCGTCGTGGTTGCGCCGCCGAGGCCGTTGTTGATCGCGAATTGCCACAGCAGGTACGCAATCGGGATCATGCAGATCAACGAAATCAGGCCGACCATGCCGATGGGCATGTCGTGCTCGGTGCGCGGCAGTTGGTCCAGCGTGCCGGACTTGCGCGCACGCGAGGCGCGGAACGCACCGGCGAGACCGCCAGCCAGCGGCTTGACCAGTTTTGCCAGCGTCCAGATTGCGGCCACGCCGATGGTGCCCGCGCCGATGAAGCGCACGTAATGGCTCCAGCCATCCTGCGCGACCGTGGCCGCCGCACCCGCGGCCCAATGCAGATGGGTGAAATACGGCACTGCCCACGCCCAGCCGATCAGCGCGCCGACCAGCATGGCCACGCCCACCCACAAGCCGACCAGATGGCCGATCGCGAACAACGCGAATGATAGGCCGAAATCGAATCCGCTGGCGCCGCCCTTGTCGCCGCCGACGCGGAAATAATCGGTCACGCTGGCGGCGAAGATTTTGGTCTGCACGATCACGTAAAAGACCGCCGACACGATCGCGCCCCACAGCACGGCTTTCAGGCCCGCACTGCCGGTTTCGATCGCCTTGTCGGCATCGCTGCTCTCGCCCGCGCCGACCTTCAACACTTCTGCGCAAGCCACGCCTTCCGGATACGGCAGGTCCGAATCGGTGACCAGCGCGCGGCGCAGCGGAATGGTGTACATCACGCCGAGGATGCCGCCGGTGGCGCAGATGCCGGCCGAAATCCAGAACGGAAATCCGGTCCAGTAGCCGACGATCACCAAGCCCGGCAGCACGAAGATGATCGAGGACAACGTGCCCGCGGCCGAAGCCACCGTCTGCACGATATTGTTTTCCTGGATGGTCGCATCGCGCATGGCCTTGAGAATCGCCATCGAGATCACGGCGGCCGGAATCGACGTCGAGAACGTCAATCCCGCCTTCAAGCCGAAGTAGACATTGGCGGCGGTGAATACAATCGTGATGACGATGCCGATGATGATGCCGCGGATCGTCATCTCGCGGCGCGGCGCGATGCCGGAAGATTGTGTGTTCACGTGAAAAACCCCTGCGCTGGCGGAATGCCCGCGCGATAGTCTACGGAAACGCGCGTGGCCGCAAGTCGGTTGCGCGGATGTCAACGTGAACTGCGTAGACGAATGGACCGTAATTCGGGATTCGTGCGCGCAGCGCACGTTGCGAAGCGTCGGCCCTGTTAAAGTAATCAGACGCCAGGGAAAATCTGATGCTGACACATGCCACGAAATTTTTTTGTGAGCCTGCGTAAACGACCGGTGTCCCCGGAACGCGATCACTCCCACCACATTCTGTCATCAGCTTACGTTCCGCGCTTGATCTTGGATGCTCCGCGCCACGGCCTCGGCCACCTTGATGCCATCCACCGCCGCCGAGAGGATGCCGCCGGCATAGCCGGCTCCTTCGCCGGCCGGATACAAACCGGTGGTGTTGAGGCTCTGCAGGCTGTCGTCGCGCTTGATCCGAACGGGCGAAGATGTGCGCGTTTCCACGCCGGTAAGAATGGCATCGTGCATGGCAAAGCCGCGGATCTTTTTATCGAAGGCGGGCAACGCTTCACGGATCGCTTCGATCGCGTATCCGGGTAACGCACAGTCGAGACTGCCCAAGGTGACGCCCGGCTTGAACGAAGGTTGCACGTCGCCGAAGTCGGTCGACGCGCGTGCACTGATGAAATCACCCACCAACTGGCCAGGCGCGTTGTAGTCGGCGCCGCCAAGAACATAGGCACGACTCTCCAGTTCGCGCTG
Source organism: Rudaea sp. (assembly GCA_025451955.1). Lineage (GTDB taxonomy): Bacteria > Pseudomonadota > Gammaproteobacteria > Xanthomonadales > Rhodanobacteraceae > Rudaea. The sequence goes on from JANWJJ010000026.1 coordinate 8,013, forward strand.
CAAGGCGATGCCCGCGAGTGGGCTGCCGTCGCCTTCATCAAATTTGGGGTCGAATGCGGCGAAATCGCCGGGTTCGATGCCAACCACGATCGCGGCATTCGCGTTGCGTTCGTTGCGCGAATACTGGCTCATGCCATTGGTGACCACCCGGCCCGGCTCGGACGCCGCCGCCACCACGGTGCCGCCCGGACACATGCAGAAGCTGTAGACCGAGCGGCCGTTGCCGGCGTGGTGCACCAGTTTGTAGTCGGCTGCGCCGAGCAACGGATGACCGGCCTGCGGGCCGAAGCGGGCGCGATCGATGATCGACTGCGGATGCTCGATGCGTAAACCAATAGAAAAAGGTTTCGCTTCCACATAGACGCCACGTGCATGCAGCATCTCGAAGGTATCGCGCGCACTGTGCCCTAGCGCCAGTACGACGTGGTCGGTACGCAGTTCACTGTCGTCGGCAAGCACCACGCCGCGCACACTCTGGCGTCCCTCGCCATCGGATTGCAGATGCAGATCTTCGACGCGTTGATCGAAGCGGACTTCGCCGCCGAGCGACTCGATCGTGGTGCGCATGTTCTCCACCATCGTTACCAGCCGGAAGGTGCCGATGTGCGGTTTGCTGACGTAGAGGATTTCCTCCGGCGCACCGGCCTTGACGAACTCGGTGAGCACCTTGCGGCCGTGATGCTGCGGATCGCGGATCTGGCTGTACAACTTGCCGTCCGAAAATGTACCCGCCCCGCCCTCGCCGAACTGTACGTTCGACTCCGGATGCAGGTTGCGTTTGCGCCAGAAATCCCAGGTATCCCGGGTGCGCTCGCGTACTGCCTTGCCACGCTCCAGCACGATGGGACGCAGACCCATTTGCGCCAGAATCAAGGCCGCGAAAATACCGCAGGGCCCGAAACCGACCACCACCGGACGATGCGCGAGCGTGGCCGGCGCCGTGGCGACAAAATGATAGTTGGTGTCCGGAGTGAGGCCGACATGCGGATCATCGGCGTAGCGTTGCAACACGACCGCTTCGTCGGCAAGTTCGAGATCGAGGGTATAGATCAGCGCAATCGCGCCGCGTTTGCGCGCATCGTAACTGCGCTTGGCGATGGTGTAGCCAAGCAGATCACCAGCCCCGAGTTTCAGCCGCGCGCGGATCGCCCTGGGCAGATCATCCTGCACATGGTCCAGCGGCAGCTTGAGGTCGGTCAGTCGCAGCATGCGTGGGTCGCGCCGACCTACCAGTCGGTCGGGCGATAGTCTTTCAGAAACTTGCCCCAGACATGATCGCCGCTGTTGAAGCCGCTGATAATCGGATCGACGATGCGCGCCGCACCGTCGACGATGTCGAGCGGCGGATGAAAGCGTTCTTCGACGATCTTGCGCGCGGCCAGTTCGACCGGATCCTCGTCGGTGACCCAGCCGGTGTCGACCGCGTTCATGTGGATGCCGTCGTTGTGATAATCCATGGCCGAGGTGCGCGTCATCATGTTGAGCGCGGCCTTGGCCATGTTCGTGTGCGGGTGCCGCGTGGTCTTGAAGTTGCGGTAGAACTGCCCTTCGACCGCCGACACGTTGACGATGTGTTTGTCGCGGCTTGGCTTATCAGTTCCGGTCGTGCGCAGCATCAACGGTTTCAGGCGCGCGTTGATGATGAAGGGTGCAATCGCGTTGACCAGTTGCACTTCAAGCAATTCCACCGACGGCACCTCGGCCATCAGCAGGCGCCACGAGTTGCGTCCGCGCAGGTCAACCTGTTGCAAGTCCTGATCGAGACGGCCCTGCGGAAACAGATGCTGCTGGTCCGCGAACTCTTCCGCGAGCAAAGGCACCTGCGACAGCGCTGCGGCTCGCGCGAGACTTGGTACTGCACCGGCACCGGCTTCCGGCAGCATGTCATAGCGCCGCAACCCTTCGTAGCGACCGAGCAATCCGCGCACATGTTCGGGTACGTCCTGTGCCGCCGCCGTTTCGCCAGCCATCATATGCGCGTAGAACTGTGGCGGACGACGCACGGTCTGGCAGGCATTGTTGACGATGAAATCCAGACGCTCGCGCGTTGCCAGAAGTTCGTGGCAGAACGCTTCGACACTGGGCGTATGGCGCAAGTCCAAGCCGAAAATCTCCAGGCGATCGGCCCATTCGCCGAAGTCCGGTTCCTGCGCATAGCGCGCCGCGGAGTCGCGCGGAAACCGCGTCGTCACGATCAGGCTGGCGCCCGCACGCAGCAATTTCAATCCCGTCTGATAGCCGATCTTGACGCGGCCACCGGTCAGCAACGCAACACGGCCACGCAAGTCCGCCGATTCGGTGCGCTTGGCAAAATTGAACGCGGCGCAGGTCGGGCACAATTGATCGTAGAAATGATGGATCAGCGAATACTTCTGCTTGCAGACATAGCAGTGCTGCGGCTCGATTGATTCACGATATTCGGACGCGCCGTCGTCACTGTCGTTTGCCACGAAATTTTCTGGCGGAAAAACATTCGGCGTCGTGAACACGGGTCGCCGGCGCAATTGCCGAATGCCGGTCGCATGCAACAGCGCTTCTTCTTTCGCTACCTGCGCGGCGTTGCGTTCGCGGGTCTGCGCCTTGCGCTTGCGACGTCGCTGCACGGGATCGGGATGATAAAAATGTCCGACGGCCGCATGGAACCGCTGGCGATCCTCGGGGGGAAGACGATCGAGCAGCGAATGATCGGCGGCGATGGCATCGAGCAGGGCGCTGCTTGCACGGACCCGATCGGCGAGTGAGTCGTCTTCAACATCCAGCGATGACGGCATTTCAATACGTGCATTCATTGGCTTTTACGCGAATCGTGGCAAGACCGATCGCGCATTGTAGAGGCTGGGCCGCAACCGCGCTGGATCGATGTCGCGCCCTTGCCTATTTCAGGCCGGCAATCTGCTTCAACGCACCCTCGAAAGCTTCGACCGGTTGCCCGCCGGAGATCAAATGCCGGTCGTTGACGATCACGGCCGGCACCGAGTTGATGCCGTGGCCGAGATAGAGTTCTTCCTGCGCACGCACTTCGGCAGTGTAAAGATCCGACGCAAGAATCTCGCTGGCACATGCCGCCTGCAAGCCGACTTCGCCGGCCAGACGGATCAGCACCTCGTGGGAACTGACGTCTTCATCGTCGGTGAAGTAGGCGCGAAACAGTGCATGCTTGAGCGCCTGCTGATGCCCGGCCGTTTCCGCCCAATGCAACAATCGATGTGCATCGAAGGTGTTGTAGATGCGATCGCGTTTGCCGAAGACGAATCCCAGCGCCGCGCCACGCGCGCGGATATGTTCGCGATTGGCTGCAAACTGTTCCGGCGTCGAACCGTATTTCTTGCGGATGTGTTCGGCGATGTCCTCGCCCTCCGCCGCCATCTGCGGATTCAGCTCGAACGGCTGGAAATGGATTTCCGCGCTCACCGCGCCGTCGAGATTACTCAGCGCCTGTTCCAAAGCCTTCAGCCCGATGATGCACCAGGGACAGGAAACGTCGGAGACGAAATCGATCTTGACGGGAATGGGTTTGATTGCAGCAGTCATCGGGCACCTCACATTGCACCGTGTCAAAGATGGAGACGCAAACGCCGCAATCAATCCGAATCCGAGCCTACGCCCGCTGCAATGACCAGAATCCGATATCGCGACGGTGGCGATAACCGATGCGTTCGTACAACTGCTCCGCGCGCGCGTTTTCGTGGCTCACATGCAGGAACGGCGTGCGCCCGCGTTGCAGATTGTCGTTGGACAACAACGCGATCAGGCGACGCGCATAACCATGGCCGTTGAAATCCGGATGCGTGCAGACGGCACTGATTTCCTGAGTCGTATCCGTGCCCAGGCGCTCGCCGATCATCGCCGCCAGACGGCCGCCTTGGTAAATGCCGAAATAACGGCCCATCTCCATCGTGCGTTCGCGAAAATAATGCGGATACACCAACGCGGTGAGCGCAAGCACATCGGCACGATGCGCAGTCGACAGTTCGATGACGTCCGGCCCATCGATCACCAGAATCACTTCGGTGCAGATCATCTGCGCCAGAGGACGAAACGCTTCCAGCCGCCATTCGCGCGACAAGCGCGGCGTCACGCCAAGCAGATAGACAGACTCATCGGGTTCGATCAGCGCGGCGATTGCCTCGGCAACATCCGAGTCGTTGCTGGCAACGCCGAGGAAGGGCGCAAATTCCGGCGGATAACGCGCTACGTCGCCATTGCCAAGCGCCAGTTCGCGATGCCGACTGCGCAGCGAAGACCAGAACGGATTGTCGAGTTCGCCAATATCCATGCCGCAATCTTACCGGGCCTGGCGGATCGTGGCGCTTCGGCCTGAAAATGCCACGCCGTTTGCGGCCATGCTTCGACAGACTCGGCCCACAGTACGGCGGATTACCACCTGTGAAAGCAGATGACCTGCCCCATTATCGCGCGAGCAGCCTCTCCAGCCATGCATCCACGACAACATCCAGCACCAGATGCACGCGGTCGCTCGGTCCCTCGTTGCGCACGGCATGGGGATCGGCGAGGCGGAGATACCATGCCTCGCCCGGCGCCATCGCTACGGGCGTGCCGTTGAGCACGAAGGTGACGCCGGGATTGGTCGTGACCGGCACGTGGATTCGCGCGACGCCCGACTCGGCCATCAGGTCGTGGTCGTGGTGCTCGTGGATCCGCGATCCGGCGGCGAGACGCATCAGCCGCACCGACTTCACCGGGCATTGGAAGGTTCCGATCACGTGCCGCAGACACGGCGAGCGATCGAGCCACGGCGTATCGATCCATTCCGTGGCCGTGGGATCGGAATAGATCATGCGGATCGGATGCGTCTCGTCCGCCGGCGCGCGCAGCGGAATAACGCTCCAATCCCCCGAATAATTCTGCTTCACGAAATGCTCGACCCAATCGGCATCCTGCAGCGCCGCCAGATCAGCCGTCATCGCGGGCACATCGAACGCAAACGGCAGCCGCACCCGATCCGGGAAACGCATTGCCTGTCCGCCCGCATTGGCCACGTGATTCCTCCGCTTCGAAAAGGCACTCTGACCCCGTTACCGGCCCTAAACCCACCCTTTGTCGCGCTTGCCGACGGCGATTACGGTTACGGTCACAACCTTGTCGTCGACCTGATAGACCAGCCGGTAGCCGATGGCGCGCAGCTTGATCTTGTAGCAATCCTTCAAATTGTGCAGTTTGGCCGAAGGAATATGCGGCTGCAGCAAGCGCTCGGCGAGTTTGTCTTTCAGCTGCGCACGGATATTCGGTGCGAGTTTGCGCCATTCCTTCAGAGCCGATTCGACGAACGCAAGGCTATAGCTCATCGAGCGTGACCTTGATCCGGCGCTCCTTCGCGCGTGCGCGCACGAGTTCTGCCAGCTCGAGGTCTTCCAGACGATCAAGCATGCGCTGATAGGTGCGCGCCGGCACAAGGTACGCGGACGGCTTGTTGTGGACCAGCACCGCAACCGCTTCGTCCTCGGCCGCATCGATCACCGCACTCGGATTGCGCTTGAGTTCAGTGATACTGACTGAGTTGTCGGATAGGATAGTTTCCATATTTGGCTCCGAATTTAGAGCCAAATATCGCACAAATGGAACCCGCAATCAACGCTGGTCGTCAATGCCTCAGCCCGGAATTTCCGGTTCCACCAGCGTCGCGAGTTGCGCCAGCGATTCCTGCCAGCCGAGGTAGCACATCTCGACCGGAATCATTTCCGGAATGCCAGACTGCACGATGCTCACCTCGGTTCCGCACATGACCGGCTTCAAGGTCACGGTCGTTTCCATTTCACCCGGCAGGTTCGGATCATCGAACACGTCCGAGTAGCGGATGCGCTCATGCGGAACCAACTCGCGATACGTGCCGCCGAATGCATGGCCGCTGCCTGTTCCGAAATTGCTGAACGACATCTTGAACGTCCCGCCTACTTTCGCATCCATGTGATGCACCTTGCAGGTGAAGCCGTACGGCGGAAGCCATTTCGCCATCGCATCGGCATCGAGGAACGCGCGATAAACGCGCTCCGGCTTTGCGCGCAACGCGCGATGCAGTCGAACGGTGCCAGTTGGCATGATGGTTTCTCCTTTCGTTGGAAATGTTCTCTACCCCTGTTTTCCGGGTATCGCTGCATTCAACCCAACCTACTTGTTGCCAAACCTTCCCGCTCTAGTACACCTCTCACATCTTCAAACACGGCTGATATACGACCTCGTGGGAATCGAATCTGCGAGAGACCTACGATGTTTGAAAACTCGGAGCAACCTTCTTCGAGAAGGACTATTGCCTTGCGGATACCCAGCCGCCCCTGAAATAGCCCAACTTCATGAATAACATTAGACCGTGCGTGCAATCTAGCGTCAGCATGCTCTTCCTCGGCGGTCATGATCAAAAATGCGAAGGCTGCGTTGTTGAGCATGTCCTGCAACCTTTCAACGGTGGTGTAACCAGCAACGGACGTTCTGTTGAATTCGTCCCAAGGCAAGCTCAATCGGTCAGCTACAAAGTCCTTTAGCTCCCGCCACAACGGCGACGCCCCATGACCGAAAAAAATCCGCTCTTGCGCAGGACCGATTGGGCCCACCGAAGCGTCGAGGCGTCTCGCTATTTCTTCTAGTAATTGATTCCTTTGCGCTACAAACCTGCGAGCTGCCTCATCACTCAAGGGCTTTGGCGGATCATCGAAGAGTGCAGCGTGCTCTGCAACGTCCCCAAATATGCGCTTAAGCTGATGCTTCGCCCGCCGTGTATGCATTTGGACAGGCCCAGGTAACAGTTCCGGGAGAGCTACTAGCTTTTTCCCGAACTCGATAACCTCGCGAATGCGCAACCGAGGCGACAGTTCTTCTGTTACCGATGTCGATGTCGAACTCATAGCTCTTGCTCCTACGACAAAATTACGCCATCGGCAACTTCAACCCCTGCTCTTTCGCACAACTTTTAGCAATCTCATACCCCGCATCCGCATGCCGCATCACGCCGGTGCCCGGATCGTTCCAGAGCACGCGCGCGAGGCGCTTGTCGGCCTCCAAGCTGCCGTCGCAAACAATGACGACACCGGAATGCTGCGAGTAGCCCATGCCGACGCCGCCGCCGTGGTGGAAGCTCACCCAGGTCGCGCCGCCGGCGGTGTTGAGCAGCGCGTTGAGGATAGGCCAGTCGCTGACGGCGTCGCTGCCGTCTTTCATCGCTTCGGTTTCTCGATTCGGTGAGGCAACGGAGCCGGAGTCGAGATGGTCGCGACCGATCACGATCGGTGCTTTCACTTCGCCGTTGCGCACCATCTCATTGAAGGCGAGGCCGAGCTTGTGGCGCTGGCCGAGGCCGACCCAGCAGATGCGCGCGGGCAGGCCCTGGAAGCTGATGCGCTCGCGCGCCATGTCGAGCCAGTTGTGCAGGTGCGGATCGTCGGGAATGAGTTCCTTCACCTTGGCGTCGGTCTTGTAGATGTCTTCCGGATCGCCGGACAGTGCGACCCAGCGGAACGGGCCGATACCGCGGCAGAACAGCGGGCGCACGTACGCTGGCACAAAGCCGGGAAAATCGAACGCATTCGCGCAGCCTTCGTCCTTCGCCATCTGGCGGATATTGTTGCCGTAGTCGAAGGTGGGGATGCCTTGTTTCTGAAACGCGAGCATCGCTTCGACGTGCACGCGCATGGATTTCTTCGCCGCGTCGCGCACGCCGTCCGGATCAGATTTGCGCCGCTCGAACCATTGCTCAACCGTCCAGCCGATCGGCAGATAGCCGTTGACCGGATCGTGTGCGCTGGTCTGGTCGGTCACCGCATCGGGCTTGACGCCGCGCTCGACCAGTTCCGGCAGGATTTCCGCCGCGTTGCCAAGCAGCGCAATCGAGATGGCCCTCCCCGTACTTGTATACTTGTGGATTCTTGCCAGCGCGTCGTCGAGATCGCTCGCCTGCTCGTCGACGTACTTCGTGCGCAGGCGCATGTCGATGCGGCTCTGCTGGCATTCGATGTTGAGCGAGCACGCACCGGCCAGCGACGCGGCCAGCGGCTGCGCGCCGCCCATGCCGCCGAGGCCGGCGGTGAGAATCCACTTTCCTTTCAGGCTGCCGTTGTAATGCTGGCGGCCCATCTCGACGAAGGTCTCGTACGTGCCCTGCACGATGCCCTGCGAGCCGATGTAGATCCACGAGCCGGCCGTCATCTGGCCGTACATCATGAGTCCCTTTTTATCGAGCTCGTTGAAGTGCTCCCAATTCGCCCACGCCGGCACCAGGTTGGAGTTGGCGATCAGCACGCGCGGCGCGTCTTTATGTGTGGGGAACACGCCGACCGGCTTACCGGACTGCACCAGCAGCGTCTCGTCGTCGCTCAACTCGCGCAAGCTGCGCAGGATCGCGTCGAAGCATTCCCAGTTGCGCGCGGCGCGACCGATGCCGCCGTAGACCACGAGTTCGTGCGGATTCTCGGCAACCTCGGGATCGAGATTATTCTGGATCATGCGAAACGCGGCTTCGGTGAGCCAGCTTTTGCACGAGAGTTGCGTGCCGCGCGGCGCGCGGATGACGCGCGTGGTGTCGATACGGGTGCCGCGGATGCGGCCGCTGTCGATTAGGGTAGCTGCGTTCATTAACGATCCTGATGCACAAAGCGAGTGTTGGATTATCCGGCGGCGTGGTTTCAATCGCCAGTCTCAAATCCCGTCATCCCCGCGCAGGCGGGAATGACCAGCAAACTGCGCGGGAATGACGAGCAAAGTGTGCTACGTCCGAAACGTTACAAATCCCGCGCCACGCGCATGCCCACGCGCGCGCTGCGCGTGTCGGCCGGCGCGGAGATGCGATAGGCCGAACGCACTTGTTCGGGCGCGCTGCCCCAGGAGCCACCGCGCACGACATGCGCTACACAACCGGGATTCATCCAGGCGCGGCTGTCGGCGGGCGCACGGGTATAGTTTTCGTGCCAGCAATCGGCCACCCATTCCGATACGTTGCCATCCATGTCGTGCAGTCCGAATTTGTTCGCCGGAAAACTGCCATCCGGCGCCGGCCCCCAGTAATGATCGTCGTAACGCGGAAACGCCTTGGCCCAACTGCGCTTGAGTCGCGGCGACAGCTCGGTGCCGGTAACGTTTTCGTAAATCTTGCGGGGATTGCCGTCGCCCCAGGGAAAGCGCGTGGACGAACCCGCCCGCAGCGCGTACTCGAACTCGGCTTCGCTCGGCAAGCGGTAATGTTTGCCGGTGCGCGCGCTAAGCCATTGCGCGTAGGCGTTCGCGTCGTTCCAGGAAACATGGATCACCGGCAACGCGTCCGCAGCATTGTCGCCGACATAATCGTCGCGCCAATTGATGCCGCGACGATCAATGATGCGTCCGGTTTGTTCGTCGTAGACACTCGACGTACCGGCCTTTTCCGCGTCGGTGACGTAACCGGAATCGTCGACGAAGGCGCGGAACTGGCCCACGCTGACTGTATCGCGCCCAAGCGCGAAACCCGTGTCGATTTTCACCTCGCGCTGCGGTTCCTCGCTGGCGCGGTGTCCGGCTTCGTTCGCCGGCGAACCCATCGTGAAACTGCCGGTGGGAATCACGACCAGGGCCGGCGCGCTGCCGTGACGATCAAGGAATTTGTCGGTGATCACCTGGCCAGGACTGAAGCTCGCGTACAGGCGCGCGTTGCGCAGACGGCGATTGAACTCGTCCACACCGGCCAGGTCAGGACTCAAACCCAGCGCCTTCTGCGCCAGCATCTGCGCCAGATCGGGATTGCCCGCATCGAGCGCGGAATTGGCCTGCGCCAGCGTGTTGGCCGCGCCCTGGCGACGGATGCCTTCGATGCGCGTGCGTGTGTCGAGTAGTTCGCGTGATCCTGGCCGGATCGTCGAGCCGGTAGCAAGAATCTTGTCGGCGCCGGCGAAATCATCCTGCGCCGCGGCGGCCAGAGCGCGATCCAGATAATCGCGTTCGATCTGCGCCAGCCCCTGGTCGGCCAGCTTGTTTCCGGGATCGAGCTTCATCACCTGCCGGTAGACTTCCAGCGCGTTCGCATTCGCCGGCGTGGTCGCGTTGCCTTGTTGCAGCAGATCGGCGGCGCGAGTCAGCAAGGGCGTGACCTGCTTGAGCGTTTTCAGGCGCGCTTGCAACGCAGCGAATTCGTCGCCCGCGTGTGGTAGTTCGTCGAGCGCCGCGATCAGGCGCGTGGATTCACGCTCGTCGCCACGATCCAGTGCCGCGCCGGTTTGCTGCAAAAGGGATTTGTGGATTTTTTCAATGCCTGCCTGCGCAGCGGCATTATCCTTGTCCGCCTCCAGCACGTTGCGGTACAGCGCCAGTGCGCTGGTATCCTTCGGTTCCAGCAAGTGTTCCGCAGCAAGCGCCTTGTCGGCTTTTTTCAGCAATGCTGCGATCGCCTTGGTCGGCGGTTTGGCCGGTGCGGCAGCGGCGACGTCGATTTGTGGCGGCTTGTCGGAACCGGGCTTTGCCGGCGTGTTCGCGGCTGGCAGCGCTGGTGGTGTTGCAATCGTCATCGCCGGGACCGCGGCTGGCCGCGGCGGCGGAGCCTGTCCCGGTTCGACATAATTGCCGCCGGGGTAGAATCGGTAAATCAAGGCGAACGCAAGCAAGGCGATGCCCG
>JANWJJ010000027.1 GCA_025451955.1 Rudaea sp.
CGGCGCCTACGGATGCGGCAATCATGGCCATCATGATCGTGGCCACCCACGGCCACTGTTGCCACTGGCTCCACAACGCGAAAACCGCAATCGTCGACGCGATCCCGGCCACGCTTTGCCGCACCGATCCGTAGAAGGCGAAATAGGCGCACGCGTAGATGGCATAGGTAACGCCGCCGCTGTGGTTCCACGGCATTACTGAATATCCGAGCGCGGCCATCGCTGCCGCGTAGTAGCCGATCTGGCGCTGCGAACGCATATTGGCCATCTGGTACAGGATCAGGAATGCCGGAAAGCTCAATGCCGTGGCGATGTACCAGTCCGCTCCGATCGCGTTGTTGGAAATCAGATCCGCAAAGACCCATACCGTCCAGATCAGATTGAAAAGGCGGAAGCGGTGCGACAAGTCCGCACCACCCGCATTACGGCGGCTGGAAATCGAATCCGGATCGGCTTGGAAGAATCGGTCGAACATGGCCCATTATCCTTGCATTCAACCCGCACGCGCCAACCCGCGCCGCGCGATCGCAAAACAGATCGCCGTGAACGCGGCCAGCCACAGCAGGTGTCCGCCGATGCTGCCCGTCGTCGCCTGCCCCGTCGTCATCAATGCAAGCTGGCCGAGGTGCCACGCCGGCCACAATGGCGCGACCTGCGCGAGGAAATGCGGCAGCATCGATAGCGGCATCCACAAGCCGGACAGGAACGACATCGGCAAATAGATCAGATTCACGAATGCTGGAGCGGCCGAGGCGTTCGCGCGGCTGCCGATGATAAGTCCCAACGCGCACATCGGCAGCGCGCCGCCGACCGAAACAGCACCCAGTGCCAGCCACTGCGCCAGCGGCAGGCGCACACCGCCGAGCGTGTACGCCATCGCGGCGAGAATCAGATAGATGATCGCGGCACACGTCATCGCCATGACGAGCTTGGCCAGCAGGTAAGCGCCCGGCGGCATCGGCGCGACGCGCTTGAGTGTGAGCCAGCCCTTCTCGCGCTCGATCGCCACAGCCACACCGAAACCGAACAGGCTCGGTGCTATCACGCCGAACACGCTGTAAGTGGCGAACAGATACTGCGCGGCGCCCGCATTGCCGTGATTGAGCAGCAGGCCGAACAGCAGGAAAAACAGCGGCGGAAACATCAGCGTCGGCACGGCGAACGACGGCGTGCGCAGCAGGCGCAGGAATTCGTATTTGGCTTCGAGCAGATACGCAGGCAAGGAACCGCCTGCAGATGCGGGTGCGGAAATGGCGATAGTGTTCATCACGCGGCCTCCCGCGTAATTTCGACAAACGCCTCGGTCAAACCAGCACGCTGCACTTCCAGTTCGGATAGTGCGGCATCTTCGGCCAACAGCCGGCGCACTACTGTTTCAGCATCGTCAGCGACGATCTCGATGCGATCGCCTTCGCTGCGCGAGCTGCGTACGGTCGGCCATTGCGCGATCGCCTGAGCATCCATCGCGCTGATGCAACGGATGCGGCGTTGCGCCACACGCGCGCGAATCTGCGCGACGCTGCCCTCGGCGACGATGCGTCCGCGCGCGAGCACTGCGATGCGATCGGCCAGCGCTTCGGCCTCTTCCAGATAATGGGTGGTCAACACGATGGCGCAGCCTTCGCCGACGAGGGTGCGGATGGTTTTCCACATCGTCTCGCGCGCTTCGATATCCAGGCCAGTCGTTGGCTCGTCGAGGAACAGGATTTCCGCGCGACCGGCGATGGCAAGCGCAAACTGCACGCGCCGCTGCTGGCCGCCGGAGAGTTTTCCGTAGCGGCGTTTCAGCAGATCGCTCACGCCAGCCAGTTGCACGATGTCGGCGACAGTGCGCGGATTCGGGTAGTAGCTGCGGAACAGCGCGATCAGTTCGCCGACTTGCAGGGTGTCCGGCACCGCCGTCGTTTGCAGCATCGCGCCGATGCGACGGCGCGCGGCCAGGGAGCGTGGTTCCTCGCCAAACAAGCTTGCCTCGCCAGCATCAGGCTCGAGCAGACCGAGCAGCAGCGAAATCGCCGTGGTCTTGCCGGCGCCGTTGGGCCCAAGCAAGGCCAACACCTCGCCGCGCCGCACCTGCAAATCCACAGTATCGAGCGCCTTCAGCTTGCCATAGCGCTTGCTCGCACCGTTCAGTACAGCCACCACATTCGCGTCCTGAGTCATCGCGCGCCTCCTGCGGAAGATGCACGCAGTCTGGACTCGGCGGCAGCGAAAATGCAGTCGCGCCAGTCAGCATTTGCCCGTGACAACTGTCAGCAGTTGGAGTCCGGAGTTGGCGTACATCGACGACTGCAAGTGGCTCCAAGAACCACGCCAAGAAGCGGCCCCGTCAGCGGGCCACTTGTGCGTGATAAAATTGCTGCCGGAACAGGGATTTCGCATTCTTTCGACGTGCCGCCAGCGGTGCGTTTTCGTCATTCGTGGAGGTGCAACATGTCCATCATCGCCAAACTCGAAGATCTGCGCCGCGGCAGCGGCAAAACGCGCACGCAGGGCCTGCCCGACGCCGTCGTCGAGCGTATTGCCGCGCAATTTCCGGAACTGGCCGAAGCCATCGACGAGGCGCTCGCCGCGCAGCGCGCACTGGCGGCCGAATTTCCCGATCTGCTCAAACTCGACGAAGCTGCACAACTGGCGCGCGTGCAAGACGATTTCGTCAACTTCTACGCCGACGACGCGGTCAATCCCTACGTCGCGCTGGCCGCGCGCGGGCCGTGGATCGTCACGCTCACTGGCGCAGTGATCCACGATTCCGGCGGTTATGGCATGCTCGGCTTCGGCCACACCCCGAAAGCGATTCTCGCGGCGATGTCCAAGCCCGTGGCAATGGCCAACATCATGACCCCGAGCGTGAGCCAGATGCGCTTCACGCGCGCGCTCAAGGCAAATATCGGCACGGCGCGCGGCGGTTGCCCGTACACGAAGTTCATGTGCCTGAATTCCGGCTCGGAGTCCGTTTCGCTGGCCTGCCGCATCGCCGACGTCAACGCCAAGCTGATGACGGATACCAGCGGCAAATACGCCGGCCGCACGATCAAGCGGCTCGCGGTCAAAGGCGCCTTCCATGGCCGCACCGAGCGGCCGGCGGTGTATTCGGATTCCTCGCGCAAGGCCTACGTGCAGAATCTTGCCAGCTTCCGCGACGAGCACAGCCTGATCACGGTCGAGCCCTACAACGTCGAGAATCTGCGCCAGGTGTTCGCCGATGCCGACAAGAACAGCTGGTTCATCGAAGCCATGTTCCTGGAACCCGTGATGGGCGAAGGCGATCCTGGCCGCGCGGTCACGCCCGAGTTCTACGCCGCCGCGCGCGAACTCACGCGCAGCCACGGCTCTTTGTTCCTTGTCGATTCGATCCAGGCCGGTCTGCGCGCGCACGGTGTGCTGTCGATCGTGGATTACCCCGGCTTCGAGAAACTCGATCCGCCGGACATGGAAACCTATTCCAAGGCCCTGAACGGCGGGCAGTATCCCTTGTCGGTGCTGGCGGTCACGGAAAAGACGGCCGCGCTCTACAAGAAAGGCATCTACGGCAACACCATGACTGCGAACCCGCGCGCGCTGGAAGTGGCTTGCGCTGCGCTTGGCCTGGTCACTCCGGAACTGAAGGCGAACATCCGCGCGCGCGGCGCCGAATTCCTGGACAAACTCAACAAGCTCAAGAACGAATTGCCCGGTCTGATCACCAAGGTGCAGGGCACGGGCCTGCTGTTCTCCTGCGAACTGGCGCCGGAATTCAAATGCTACGGCGCCGGCAGCACCGAGGAATGGCTGCGCGAGCACGGCATTGGCGTAATCCACGGCGGCGCGAACTCGCTGCGCTTCACGCCCACGTTCATGGTCACGTCTGCGGAAGTCGACCTCGTCGTCGACACCGTCAAGCAGGCGTTGTTGCACGGACCACGCATGGCGAAGGCTGCCTGAGACGCCCAACGCAGGCTAAACGGACAGCACCCGTCGGCGATTTCCTACAGACGCGATTCAGCGTACTGGCATCATTGTGCGCCGCAGCTACGCACGGCAATGTCGCCGGCGTAGACTCCGGCGGCAGCACCGCCACCATCCTCAGGAGATCACCATGAAGTTCGCCGTTACCTCGCTCGCTTTCGTCCTCGCCGCCGCCGTCGGCTCCGCGTTCGCGGCCGCTGCGACGCCCGCCAAACCGATGACCGCCCAGCAGTCCAAGATGAGCACCTGCTCCAAGGACGCCCACACCAAGGGCCTGAAGGGTCCGGAATACAAGTCGTTCATGAGCACCTGCCTCAAGGGCGGCGAAGCCGCCGCACCAGCGGCAGCCAAACCCGTGGCAGCAGCTCCAGCAGCGACCGCCAAGGAAACGCAGCAGGCAAAGATGAAATCCTGCAATGCCGACGCCAAGACCAAGGCCCTGAAGGGCGCCGCGCGCAAGACGTTCATGAGCACCTGCCTCAAGGGCGACGCCGCTCCCGCTGCTGCTGCTCACTAAACACTTCGCGTTTGATTCGTGCAAACAAAAACCCGGCCGCAGGGCCGGGTTTTTCGTGTCAGCGGAAGCGATCCGTCGCTTCGATGAGTTCGTGGGTGTTGCCCGGTTCCAACGCCGAATGCCCGGCATCGGGGACGACGCGCAAATCCGCCTCGGGCCAGGCGCGGTGCAGGTCCCAGGCGCTGCGGATCGGACAGACCACGTCGTAGCGGCCTTGCACGATCACGGCGGGTATATTTTTCAACTTGTGCGCGTCGCGCAATAGCTGATCGTCTCGCTCGAAAAATCCGCCGTTGACGAAGTAGTGGCATTCGATGCGCGCGAACGCCAGTGCGAATTCGTCCGCGCCGGTAGAGGCAATGTAGTCCGGATTCTGGTGCAGGTAGCTGGTGGCGCCTTCCCAGGTCGACCAGACCTTGGCCGCGGCCAGGCGCACGGACAAATCGGGGCTGGTCAGTCGCCGATGATAGGCACCGATCAAATCGTCGCGTTCGCCCGGCGGAATGTGGTCGACGTACGCTTCCCAGGCATCCGGATAAATCGCGTCGCAACCTTTCTGGTAGAACCATTCCAGTTCCCAACGGCGCAGCATGAAGATGCCGCGCAATACCATTTCGCTTACGCACTGCGGATGCGCTTGCGCATAGGCGAGCGCGAGCGTCGAACCCCACGACCCACCGAAAACCTGCCAGCGTTCTAGCGCCAAATGCTCGCGCAGGCGCTCCATGTCCGCGACCATGTCCCAGGTCGTGTTGTCGGTGAGTTCGGCGTGCGGCGTGGAGCGGCCACTGCCGCGCTGATCGAACAGCACGATGCGGTAATGTGCCGGATCGAAAAAGCGCCGGCTGTTGGCGTTGCAACCGGCACCCGGTCCGCCGTGCACGAACACCACGGGCTTGCCATGCGGATTGCCGCATTGTTCGTAGTAGATCGTATGCAGGGGCGAGACGACCAAGCGCCCGCTGTCGAACGGCTCGATCGTGGGATACAGCGTGCGGCGTCCAGCGGACATCGATCACCTTAAAACGCGCACGGCGCCAAGGGCGCCGTGCTTGCGAAAATGCGATGGTCGGGGCGGCGGGATTCGAACCCACGACCCCCTGCCCCCCAGGCAGATGCGCTACCAGGCTGCGCTACGCCCCGACTCTTAAGGAGATTATACGCGATTAGCGCCGCAGGATTTGCAGAACTTCTTCCAGTTCCATGCGCACCTGGCGCACGATCTGGTTGGAAATGCTCACTTCCATGCGCGCCTGCTGACCATCCAGCCGCGCACGTGCACCGGTGATGGTGAAGCCCTGGTCGTACAGAAGGGAGCGTATCTGGCGGATCATCAGCACGTCGTGACGCTGATAATAACGGCGGTTACCGCGGCGCTTGACCGGCTTGAGGTTGGGAAATTCCTGTTCCCAATAGCGCAGCACGTGCGGCTTGACGCCACACAGCTCGCTGACTTCGCCGATGGTGAAATAGCGTTTCGCCGGGATGACCGGCAATTCGCTATTGCTGCCCTGATCCAGCATAGGATTCGACCCGGATTTTCAGCTTGTGCCCTGGACGAAACGTGACCACG
>JANWJJ010000028.1 GCA_025451955.1 Rudaea sp.
AGATTTCCAATATCCATTCCGGCACCGGCGCACTGAACGTGGTACCCGGCGTACTCGAAGCCAAATTCAATTTCCGTTTCTGCACGGCGAGTACAGCGGCGAGCCTGCGCGAACGCTGCGAGGCGATTCTGCGCAAGCACGAACTCGACTTCGACCTGCACTGGGATTTGTCCGGCGAGCCGTTCCTCACCCGCGCGGGCGCGTTGCGGGCGGCGCTGACGACTGCGATAAAGAATACTTGTGGAATTGTACCCCGGGCCGATACCGGCGGCGGCACCTCGGATGCGCGCTTTATCGCGCCGCTGGGCGCCGAGGTGGTCGAGGTCGGGCCGGTGAATGCGTCGATCCACAAGATCGACGAGCATGTCGCGCTCGAAGAACTGGAAATGTTGCCGCAGCTGTATCAGCGGATTGCGGAGTTGTTGCTCCGGGCCTGAGATCTTCGCTGCACTCTCAGTGCGGCTCAAGGGTCAGAGTATACTTTGTTGCTCCCGGCAGGAACGGCGTCGCCTTGCCCTGCGCCCACGCCGCATCGCCAGCGCCGTAGAACGGGCTTAGTGGATTGTCGCTTTGTCCGCCCGGCATGTGGAAGTAGCCGTATTCTTCGTGGCCGGGTTCGACCGCGAAGCGTTCCGAGGCACCAAAATTCGCCGCCTGCACGCGCGGCATATTGCTATCGCCGGGCAGTTGCCGGCGCGGCATGTCGAGCAACCAGCCGAAGCCGGGCAGGGCGTCGCTCAGCGCATGATTGATTCGCGTGGTATTGACTTCGCCCCAGGTGCGCGCGGCGAGTCCACCCGGTTCGGCGCTCAGTTTCAACGCAACGCGCTCAGCACACTTTTGCAGCAAGTCATTCCAGCTTGCATAGCCCGGAGGCAGCAGATTGGCCGGCTGGTGGACGAGGATCGTGTCCACTAATACTTCGGTCTGCGGCAGATGCGGCAATTTGAAATCCGGATATTTCGCCCGCACCGCCGCAGCGAAACCCTCCATCACGGTGTCGAGAACTTCCTGACGATAGCTGCGCACCAGACGATAGGCGATCGACGCCGGATCGGCATGGCCATTCCAGTCCGCTGTATACTTTTTCATTGATGCCAATGTCACGTCGTCGCCGGCACGCTTGAGCACTTCGTCCAGATTTGTGCGCCAGTGTTCAAGGAACAAGGCGCGGTCGTCGAGCTGGATGGCCAGCATGTCATCTGGCGTGAATTGATCCTTGGCTTTGAGGTCGTCGCGAATCTGGCGGGCGCGTGCGCCAAGATCGTAGCCACCGTCGCCGAGTTTGGCGTAGTCCGGGCTTTCCCAATCCAGCGTGCGCGCATTCGCCGTCCAGATGCGTTGTGCCGGCGGATTCGGCAGGCGTGGATAGTCGCTCGGTGCCAGCCAACCATCCCAGCCGGTGCCGGGCTGGCTCCAGTCCGATGGCAGCAACGGGTCGTAGCCGCCAATGCGTTTTGGAATGCGTCCGGCGATGGTCCAGGCGATATTGCCGGCGCGGTCGCCGACGATGAAATTCTGCGGCGGCATGCCGGCGCGATTGGCGATCTCGACGGCCTCGTCCACGCTTTCGGCGGTATCAATGTGCGCAAATTCCACGTTGACACCGCCGGGCTGAATCGCCGTCCACGCCAGCGCCAGCGGCGTGCCATCGTCGTCCTCGCCGAGGATCGGGCCCCATTCGGTATCGCGCACCGTGATTTTTTCATCCGACGCATTGTGGACTTTGATCACTTCTACACTTTGTTCCACTGTCTTCCAGCCGGAACTATCGCGGTAGCGGTTCTTGTTGGCGGGATCGAGACTCACACGCACCCAATCCATCCAGTCGCCGTAGCTGTTGGTGAAACCCCAGGCGACATGGCGATTGCTGCCGGCGACCAGCACCGGCAGACCCGGCAGAGTGACGCCGATCAGGTCTGTTGTGTCGCCCTTGCGACGCGGGTTTGGATATTCCAGCCGTGTACGGAACCAGATATTCGGCACGCCCAGGCGCAGGTGCATGTCATTGGCGACGATGGCGGCATGCGTCGCGGTCAACGCGCCGTTCACCGCGAAACCGTTGCTGCCGGGCGTCGTCGCGCGTTCGCTCGGGGTAGCCGGGATGTGCAACAGCTTTGGATCGAGCTTGGAAAGATCGATGTCCGCGGCAGACGGCAGTACCGGGTAATTCATCGCTGGACCAAGCAAAGGCGCATCCCAGGGGCCGCCGCTGGCGGAAAGGAATTTGTATACATTGTCGCCAAGCGCTGCCTTGATCTTCGCGAATCCCAGTTCGCGCGCGTTGGTCGAGTCGCTCAGATCGAAGAACATCGCGTCCATCACCAGCAGGCTGTCGGCCTCACTCCACGGTGCCGGTCGCGAACCGAGCAACCAGTATTCCCACGGTCGTGAAGCGAGCGCTGCCAGTCCGGCATTGATGCCGTCGCGATAGGCGCCGAGTTCGGTGCGAGCTTCGGGCGGTAGCGTGGCGAGAATTTGCGTCGCACGTGTGCGCATGCGGAACGCGCGGTGCTGTTTGTCCAGCGGCAATGCCGCAGTTCCGACCAGCTCCGCCAACTCGCCCGCGGCCATGCGCCGCATCAGGTCCATTTCAAAGTAACGTTCCTGGGCGTGGACGAAACCGAGCGCCCAGGCGGCATCATTGCGGTTGGCGGCATGAATGCTGACCGTACCGAGCGCATCGCGTTCGATGGTGGTTGCTGCGGTCACGGTGCCCCGGGTTTGGCCATTCAGTTGCGGCAGACTCGCACGCAGGGTTAGCCATGCACCGGCGATCGCGAGCACGAGCAAAATGCCGAGAACGAACAGCAGGCGACGCAGCAACGAACGGCGTTGTTTTGGCATGGCGGGACACACGCGAGTCGAAACCGCAATGGTAAGGCATTCGGCGCGCCTGCTGTTGCGGTATCGGACTATCGGCCGATATGGCTGCGGCGCTATGCTGGCATCGCGGACCAGGAACACGACGGCATGAACACCAGCGATGATGGCGTCGACAGCACAGTGACCGAACCGACGGTGACCTTGATCCAGCGCATTCGGGCGGGCGACGCCAATGCGCGCGAGTTGTTATTGCGCCGTTTTCTGCCGTTGTTGCAACGCTGGGCGCACGGCCGCCTGCCGCGGCAGATGCGCGATCTGAATGAAACCGACGATCTGGTCCAGGTCACCCTGGTCAAGGCACTGGCGCGGCTGGATCAATTCGAAAGTGCTGGTCCCGGTGCGTTTCTGGCCTATTTGCGCCAAGCCCTGCTCAATCAGGTGCGCGATGAGATCCGGCGTCATCAGCGCCGTCCCGAGCATGCGGAAATTGATGTCGAACTGAGCGATCCGGATGCACCGGCGCTGATCGAACGCATCGTCGGCAGCGAGCGTGTACGCGCTTACGAGCAGGCACTGGCCACCTTGCCCAAGCGCCAGCAGGGTCTGGTGGTGATGCGAGTGGAATTCGGCATGAGTTATCCGGAAATCGCGGTCGAGGTTGGCAGTACATCCGATGCGGTGCGGGTGATGGTCGCGCGTGCCATCGTCCAGCTCTCGCGAGCGCTGGGCGGAGGTCAGGAGTAGTCGCCGTGTTCGGTTCGCGCACGGCGTGACGTTTCTGTGAGTACAGGCCACATCAGAAGACCGAATGGATGAAACCCGATTCCAAGAATGCAGCCGAACTGGAACGACTCGCCGCCCGCATCGCGGACGACGAGCCGGTGAACTGGCGCACCCTGACGACGCCCGTCGCGGGCAGCGATCAGGCGCTGCACGGTCTGCGCGAAATGGAACAGCTGGTGCAAGGTTTCCGTCATTTGCAGCTCGGCGATAGCCGCGACACGCCGCGTTCGGGGCGCTCGCATTTCGGCGCATTGACCTTGCTGGAACCACTCGGTAGCGGTGCGCAAGGCGATGTCTGGCGCGCCTATGATCCGATGCTTGATCTGCACGTCGCGCTGAAATTGCGCAAGGTGGAATCCGGCACTCTCGCGCACGACTTTCTCGACGAAGCGCGTCGGCTCGCGCGTGTGCGCCAGGCGAATATCGTCAGTGTTTATGGCGCGGCGGTAAATGAAGGTCGCGCAGGGTTGTGGACTGAGCTGATCCACGGCACATCGCTGGCCGAACTGCTCGCCCAGGATGGCCCGTTGCCGGCCGAGGAAGTGCGCGGCATCAGTCTGGATCTTTGCCATGCGCTGGCCGCCGTGCACCGGCATGGGCTGGTGCATGGCGATATCAAGGCGGAAAACGTGATGCGCGAAGTCTCCGGGCGCATCGTGCTGATGGATTTCGGTGCGGTGCGTGAACTTGATGCGGCGCAGGCGGCGGTAATTTCCGGCACGCTGCACTATCTGGCGCCGGAAGTGCTGAGCGGCGCACCGCCAGCGCCGGCGCGCGACATCTACGCGCTCGGCGTGCTTTTGTTCCGGCTGCTCAGTGGCGTCTATCCGTACGACGTAAAGGATGTGCAGGATCTGCTGCGATTGCAGGACGACAGCAAACGCCTGCATCTTGTCGACTTGAAACCTGATGCGCCTCGAGATCTGATTCGCGCCATCGAATGTGCGTTCGAGCGTAATCCGGCAAAGCGTCACACCAGCGCGTTGGCCTTCGCAACCGCCCTCGCGCCGTCGCCGCCACAAGCGGCGAGCAAGTCGCGCGTCACATCGTTCGCGCTCGCCGCCTTGGTGTGTCTGGCGGTGCTGGGATTGGCGCTGGGCCTCGGTCGCTGGCGTGGCGCGCAGGTGCCCGCATGGCAGGCTGACGCCGTGTTTTACCGTGTCGATGCACGCGGCAGCGCGGCATTGACTGATGGCGCGACCATTGCGGTCGGCGACCGCTTGGCGCTGAAATTCCGCAGCGATCGTCCGGCCTATGTATACATTTTCGACGACGATGGTTCGGGTGAAGCTGCCGTGCTGTTCCCGCTGGATGGCATCGATCCAGTCAATCCGCTGGCTGCGAATACGGCGTACCAGTTGCCGGGCAAGTCCGATGCGACTGCATTGACCTGGCAAGTCAGCAGCCAGGCCGAACGCGAGGAGTTCGTGGTTCTCGCCGCCGATCAGCCGCAACCGGAACTCGAGCGTACGGTCGCGGCCTGGCAACGTGCCGTCAAACCCGCCACAGGTGCATCGCGTGGTGCGCTGGTTCTGGCGCCGGGGCCGAGCGACGCCGAAATCGCCAGCACCTCGTTGCGTGCAGTATTGGCCAAGCTGGGCGCTGACACGACGCATCTGCGGCACTGGCGTTTTGTGTTTCCGCATACCTCCCGGTAATAGCACCGTCCACGCGGATCGATTTTTCGTCGTTCAGCCAGTCTGCGGCCAACGAAATGTGCGTTGTTTATGGCAAGATAAAGCCGCCATCGCCGTATCCCGGGCATCGACATATGCGTTTGCAACGTTGCGAAGCGGGGCCGACCTTTCTTGTCGGGCGCGTCCTTTTTGTCAGGCGTGCGCTTGTGCATGCAGCGGCGGGAATACTGCTGATCTGTGCATGCGCGTGTTTGGCAGCCGAGGCTTCGATCGATGCGCGCGTCGACAAGGTTTATCTTGCCCTCGGCCAAGGCGATC
Source organism: Rudaea sp. (assembly GCA_025451955.1). GTDB lineage: Bacteria > Pseudomonadota > Gammaproteobacteria > Xanthomonadales > Rhodanobacteraceae > Rudaea. Next base: position 5,565 of record JANWJJ010000028.1, read on the forward strand.
TGACGCGCGCGGCCGATCTCAGCGCCACGCTGTTAAACCAAACTTCCGAGGCCGACCCACACCGCGCTGCGGTACTGCAGGCGCGTCTGGATGTACTCTGGCAGCGCAAGGAACTCGACCAGGCGGCAGCCAATTCTTTGCGCGATGCCATCCGGCGCTACGCCGAACAGCATGCGATCGGGCGCAGTCTGGCCGACCGCTTGCCGATTGCCGAAGCCTTGGATCGCGGCGATGCGCAGACGGCGCTGAAGCTTGCGGAACAATTGCTGGCAGCGCCCGGACACCGGACCGATGAAGATGTGGCCGAGTTGCGTACCGCCGAAGCGCGCGCAGCGGTCCTGATCAATGGTCAGTTGGATCAAGGGCGGGCCGCGGCCCGCAGCGCGATCGATATCTGGCGTGAGCGGCGTGGTCTGCGCAGCGCCTGGCACGAAGCCGAGCTTTACGACACCATCGGCACCATCGATTCGTATACAGGTAGCAAGAGCAGTGCGCTCGAGCAGTTCGAGCTTGGCTCGAAGGTGGCTATCGCCAGCTTCGGCGCGGACAGTCAAGCCCGCATCAAGATAGACACGGATCGCGCCGGCGTGCTGGTCGACTTGGGTCGCAACAGCGATGGGCTGGCCGTCAGCGAAGCGGTGCTGGCCGCTACGCGGCAGCGCTACGGCGACCACAGCATCGAGGCGGTAAAGTCAGAGTCGATGATTGGCGCGCACCTGCAGGAAATCGGCGACTACCCGTCGGCGCGCGAGCGCTACGCGCATGCCGAAGCGGTGCTGACATCGCTGCCGAATGCGCCGGCCCACGATCGCGGACTTATTGCCAACAACTACGGCAATCTGCTGCAGGAAATGGGCGAGGAAGACGCGGCACTGGAGCAGTATCGCCTGGCGCTCGAGGCATTCGGCGATGGCGAACAGACCACCCACGTGCGCGCCGTCGTGTCCACGGGGATGGGCAATACCGAACTGCGCCGCAAGCATTTCGAGGCAGCGATTGCGGACTATGAGCGTGCGCTCGCATTGCGCGAAAAGTCCGACGGCAAGAACAATCCCGGGATCGGCTTCACGCTGGAAGGATTGGGTTCGTGTGCGCTTGCGCTCGAGCGCTACGCCGACGCCGAGCAATACTTTCGGCGCGCGCTCGAAGTGCGTAGCCGCGCGTTGCCGCCCAATCACCCGACCTTGGCAGTGTTGAATTTCGGAGTGGCGCTGGCGAATTGGGGCCAGGGGCGTCTTGACGAAGCGTTCCACTATGCGCAGATCACGGCGGAAAATCAGCAAACAATGCTGGCGACGTTCGCGACGGAATTCTCCGAACGCCAGAGCATTGCCTATCGCCAACTGTGGACGCCGGCGACGGCCTTGGTCGTCACCTTGGCCGCGCAGCGTGGCGATGCCGAGAGCATCGCCACGGCCTGGCGCCTGACGATGGTCGAGCGAGGTCTGGTTGCGCGCACGCAAGCGCACCGGCTGGCCGCGGCGCGGGCAATGCACGATCCAGCGTTGGCCAAAACCTGGGACACATGGCGCAAGGCGAACTCTGCGCTGGGCGAAGCCTGGCTGGCCACCGACACCACGGCCGAACACATGGCGCAACTGCGTTCCGAGTCGGAAAGCGCCGAGCGCGCGCTATGGGAGCGGTCCGGCCATCATCCGGCCGATCATTATCAAGATGCAGGCGCGGGTAGCGCCGTGGAAATCGCGGACCTTGCGCATGCCTTGCCGGATGACGGCGCACTGATCGCGTTCACCGACGGCGTCGCCGTTGACTCCGCCAGTTCGCTTGCCGTTGATGACGACCGCGCACCCGAGGATTGGTATGCGTTTGTGCTCGGTGCAAACGGTCAGCCGAGCCTGCACCGCATAGGCCGCGTCGACGCGCTGACGGCCGAAGCGCACGCCTGGTATCAGGAATTGCGCGACCCGGCGTCGGATCAGGCGCAATTGCGCCGCCATGGACTCGCGTTGCGGCAGGCGCTGCTTGATCGCATCATCGGCTCGACCAGCAAGCACCATTTGTTCATCGTCCCGGAAGGCGAGTTGTTCCGGGTCAGCTTTGCGGCGCTGCCCGACGATTCCCGGGGCTATCTGATCGAAGGCGCCACGCGTGTTCACACCCTCGCGCACGAAAGTGACCTTGCCTTGCCGCCCGCACCCCCGGATTCGACCAACGCGCTGCTTGCGGGCGCACCGGATTTCTCCGTGCCGTCCCCGGCGGCTGTGTCGACACAGCGGCAGCTTTGCCTGCGCACGGCTAGACAGGGATTCGCGGCGATCCCGAATGCCGCACGCGAACTCGATGATTTACGCGGCGTGCTATCCGGATCGACCGCCGGCTCGCAGGTCAAGTTGATCGTCGGTGCCGATGCGACCAAGCAGAACGTGCTGGCGGCGTTGCCACGCGCCAACATCGTCCACTTCGCCACGCATGGTTTCAGTTTCAATGAAAGTTGCGGCGAAGAGTCCGGTACGCGTGGCGTGACGTTGAAGCGCGAAAGCGAAGCGGCTGTTTCCGGTGGGGAAAATGCGTTCGCGATATCCGGACTGGCGTTCGCCGGCGCCACTGTCGCCCGGGGCAGCAACTCGGCCGGCGTGCTCAGCGCCGGCGAACTCGCCACCCTGGATTTGTCGCATGTGGACTGGATCGCGCTGTCCGCCTGCGATTCCGGGTTGGGGCCGATTGGCCGCAACGAAGGCGTGTTCGGCATGCGCCGCGCCTTGCGCCTGGCGGGTGCACGCACGGTGGTGATGAGCCTGTGGCAGGTCGATGACGCCGCTACCGCCGATTTGATGGAATCGCTGTATCGCAAGCGATTTGTCGAACACGCGGATGTGCCCGATGCCATGGCGGCAGCGATGCGTTCGGTGATTGCCGCGCGCCGCGCGGCGGGTCAGTCAGATCATCCCTACTACTGGGCCGCGTTTGTCAGCGAGGGTGGCTGGCGCTGAGGTTCCTGAGGCCGCAACGTGCGCCACTACGTTGCAGGGCGCGAGGCATGTTCGCTTTCGGCACAGCTCAACGTTCCTGATGGCAACGATATGCCCCAGGAAACAAACCAATGACAGCTTTTGTGAAACTCGCGGCCATTGCGCTGCTCATGCTCTGTGTCGCCGAATCAGACGCGGCACCATCGAATCTGATCGTCAATCCCAACTTCGATCAGAACATTACTGGCTGGACGCTCGAGAATTCAGGGCAATCCGCCTTCGTGCGGGACGGCGCGCAGAATGCTCCCGGTTCAGCGCAGGCGGGTGGAGGATCCGGTTTGCTGAGCTCCATGATAAACGGGAACTGGAACGTCGATTCCGTCTGCGTGAGCCTTACGTTCGATGCTGGATCCGTTTGGGATTTTGGCGGGTGGATGCGCATTGCTTCGGCACAGAGCGGCTCGGGAACGGCGGGAATCGGGGTGGTTTTCTACTCGACAACCAATTGCTCCGAAGGAACCGGGGTGATGGTCCACGGCGATCTGATCCAGGCCGACCCTTATTTCGACATTTGGCTTTTCTATACAAAAAGCGACGTTCTTCCGTTCACTGCGCACAGCGCCAACATTTATCTGAATATCGACAACAGCACGAACCTGTCCTTTGGCACGTATTTCGATGGGCTGCAATTGACCGACGGGATTTTCCAGAACGGGTTTGATGCTCCGTAAATTTGAATGGGCGTGCTGATGTTCGCCTGAGCCATCGCCTGGCGTTAACTCCAACGAGCCACAGCGCGTGGTTCGCTCTGGAGCAACGCTATGATGCTGAAGTCGTGGGTGTTGGGTCTGGCATTTCTCGCCAGCGGTCTGGGTCTTTGCGGCGCGGCACGGGCAAATCAAACGCTTTGTGTCGATATTTCGCAACGCAATCCCGGTACGCCGATCACGATATTCGACGGCGGTGGCAGCCTCCTTTCTCTTGAGTCGGCCGTTCCGCTGACCATCGCTGACCTGTCGATGTTCGCATCGGCAGCTCCGGGGCGTTTGTTACGGGAACCATCGAATCCCGGAGCAAGTCACGATGAATCTCGTGGTCGCGTCTTTCCATCCCGCCACCTTCTTCGTCAAACCGTCGCCCGCTTTCGATCCAAAGCAGGCATAGCGCGACTATCTCTGCGCCGTTCGGCGTCGCGGTATTGAGGCGGTGCTTGGCGCCATGACCGACCTAACCTGTCAGACCTCCAGTCGGGGAAAACGATGAATCGCTACTGCCATTGGTTACGCACCCTCGTGTGGTTATCTGTTTGCTTGAACGGGATCACCGAGGCCGCTTCAATTTCCAAGCAGGGTGCGTTAGCACTCAGTGCGGGTGCCGCCAATGCCACGGCCGCCTATACATTCTTTGTATCGGCGACCTCGACAGTCACGATCCAGAGTTACGGCTATGGCGGCAGCGGCAGTGCGCCGAGCGGCACCAATCTGGCGGGCAAGGTTATTCCCGCGGGCGGCTTCGATCCGTATGTTTCCGTATTCACCGGCGCTGGGCCCACGGCGACGTTTCTCGCCAGCAACGACGACGGACCTTGTCCTCCGGGAACGCTGAGTGGTGGGCTATGCGCAGACTCTGGCCTGAGTCTGACTTTGAGCCGAGGCACCTACACCCTCGTGGTGCAAGCCTTCGACAACATGTCGCTCGTGGAAAATCTCGGTAGTGGAACGCTTGGCGACGGCTTCACCGGGCTCGGCAATTACGATCCGTCACGCACCAATAATTATGCGATCGACATCAGCGGCCAATTTATCGACACGATCTTCGCTAACGGATTTGAATAACTCAATCGGCATCGTTGCCCTCGCGGGATGCGCTGCCGATATTCCCACCTTGAATGAAAGGAGATTGATCATGACGTACACAATTTCACGCGTTGCAGCGATGCTGTTGCTCGGTGTTACCGTTTTCGGGATGGCGCCAGGCATGGCGAATGCGCAGGCAAAACCGGCGCTGGTGCGTAACGTCGATGAAGGTGCGCTGCAGCCGTTTCAGATAAATCTTTTTCCGTACTCGACAAGCAGCAACACGAAGGCTGTTTATTATCAAGTCCCCGCAGGGCAACGCCTAGTGATCGAATACTACAGCGGTCAAGCACAGGATCTTTCGGGTGGTGCCGCCGGTATGACCTTGTCGACCACGGTGGGGGGCAACACGGTCAGCTACATCGTGTATGTCAACAAAAACGACACCAATGCGGTCAACCAGACGACAAGAATCTATGCCGATCCCGGCACGTTCGTGCAGGCATTTGCGTTCAACTCTGGCGCAACATGCGGCGCGACGCTGAGCCTCTCCGGATACCTTGTCAACATCCCCTAGGGAAGGTTTGAATAAGCTCGCCGTCATCCATCATCCCGGCGCAAGCCGGGACCCATTTTGATCTTCGTCGAGAAAAAACCAAGGTTGACTATCACTCAATTGCTCGCCTCGATTCGGTCGACGCGCTGGAAGCCACGCGGCAGGCTGCTGCCGCGTTGCGCGCGGTTGCCATTGTATTCGACTAGGTCGGCCCATTTGAGAATCAATTTGCGCTGACCGGCCCAGAGCGTGACTTCACCCTTGCCCTCGGCGACGACGGCGATGCCGGCGACGCGTTCACCTTGCGACAATTTTGCTTTTGGTATTTCGATCAATTTGTTGCCCTTGCCGCCGTTGTCGAGTTCCGGCAACTCGGCGACGGAAAACATCAGCAGGTGCCCGGCATTGGTCGCGACGACGATGCGATCGCGGGCCGAATCGGCGACGTAGGCCGGCGCGAGCACGTGCGCGTCGTCGTCCATGTTGATCAGTTGCTTGCCGGATTTCTTGTTGCCCAGCAGGGCCTCGAACTTCGTCACGAAGCCGTAGCCAAAGTCCGAGGCGAGGACGAGTTTCGTCGCCGCGTCCGCCATTGCCACCGCATCGAAGCGCGCGCCCGGCGCCGGCATAAAGCGGCCCGTGAGCGGCTCGCCATTGCCGCGCGCCGACGGCAGCGTGTGCGCGGGCGTGGAATAGCTGCGGCCGCTGGAATCGATGAAGGCGACCTGCTGCGTCGTCTTGCCCTTTGCTGCATTGTGGAAATTGTCGCCTTCGCGGTAATTGAGCGTCGTGGCGTCGATGTCGTGGCCCTTGGCCGCGCGCACCCAGCCTTTTTCCGACAGCACCACGGTGATCGGCTCGCTCGCGACCAGGGCGGTTTCGTCGAGCGCCTGTGCTGCCTCGCGTGCGATCAGCGGTGAGCGCCGCGCATCGCCGTACTTCTTCGCGTCGGCTTTCAGTTCATCCTTGATCAGGGTCTTCAAGCGTGCTTTCGAGTTCAGCGTGACATTGATCTTCGCGCGTTCCTCTTCGAGCTCGTCGCGTTCGGCGTTGAGTTTCATTTCCTCCAACCGCGCCAATTGGCGCAGCCGGGTTTCCAGGATGTAGTCGGCCTGCTCGTCGTCGAGTTTGAAGCGCTGCATCAAGACTGGTTTGGGTTCTTCCTCGCTGCGCACGATGCGAATCACTTCGTCCAGATTCAGGAAGGCGATGCGCAACGCTTCGATCAGGTGCAGGCGCCGTTCGACTTTCGCCAGGCGATGCTGCAGGCGCTTGGTTACCGTGTCCTGACGGAAGCGCAGCCACTCGTTGAGGATCTGCTTGAGATTCTTGACCTGCGGCCGGCCATCCAGACCGATCATGTTCAGGTTGATGCGATAGCTTTTTTCCAGATCCGTCGTCGCGAACAGATGCTGCATCATCTCGTCCAGATCGATGCGGTTGCTGCGCGGAATCAAAACCAGACGCACCGCGTTCTGGTGATCGGATTCGTCGCGCAGATCCTCGAGCATGGGCAGCTTCTTCGCCCGCATCTGGTTGGCGATCTGCTCAATGATCTTCGACGGCGAGACCTGATACGGCAGCGCCATGATGATGATATTGCCTTGTTCCTTTGTATACACGGCGCGGCAGCGCACCGAACCGTTGCCGGTCGCGTACATCGCGACCAGATCGTTGCGCGAGGTGATGATTTCCGCCGGCGTGGGGAAATCCGGGCCGCGCACGTGCTCGCACAGCGCGGCGACGCTGACCTCGGGCTCGTCGAGCAGATGGATGCAGGCGCTGGCGATTTCGCGCAGATTGTGCGGTGGAATATCGGTGGCCATGCCGACCGCAATCCCGGTCGATCCGTTGAGCAGTACGTGCGGCACGCGCGCCGGCAGCCACGAAGGCTCTTGCAGCGTGCCGTCGAAATTCGGCGTCCACTCGACCGTGCCTTGGCCGAGTTCTTCCAGCAGCAGTTCGGCGACCGGCGTCAACCGCGATTCGGTGTAGCGCATCGCGGCGAAGGATTTGGGGTCGTCCTGCGAGCCGAAGTTGCCCTGGCCGTCGACCAGCGGATAGCGGTACGAGAACGGCTGCGCCATCAGCACCATCGCCTCGTAGCAGGCGCTGTCGCCATGTGGGTGGAACTTGCCGATGACGTCGCCGACCGTGCGCGCGGATTTCTTCGGCTTGGCGCCGGCGTCCAGGCCCAGCTCGCTCATCGAATAGATGATGCGGCGCTGCACCGGCTTGAGTCCGTCGCCGATAAAGGGCAAGGCGCGGTCGAGTACCACGTACATCGAATAGTCGAGGTAGGCGCGCTCGGCGTAATCCTTGAGCGGGATTTGTTCGTAATTGACTTGCGGATTCATCGTGCGAGGAAAAACCGTGGCAGCAAAACAAGCCGCTATTGTGCCGGAAAAGATGCCGGCATTGGCGGCGCCGATTCAGCGCGGCGCGCGATAGCCGCCGGGCGCGCCGTGCGGGCTGAGCACGATCTGCCAGAGTTGGTCGCGGCGCGCGCGGAACACGGCGGCCGAGGCGGACAGGTAGAAGCGCCACATGCGGCGGAAGCGCTCGCCGTATTTTTCCCTGAGCCGCGGCCAGGCGGCATCGAAGTTCGCACGCCAGGCCATCAGGGTGCGGTCGTAGTCGGAGCCGAAGTTGTGCCAATCCTCGATCACAAACAGGTCTTCGCGCGCGGCGGCGATCTGTTCGGCAGACGGCAGCATGGAATTGGGAAAAATATACTTTGCGATCCACGGGTCGGTGTGGTTCGTACTCACATTCGAGCCGATGCAGTGCAGCAGCGCCAAGCCGTCATCGGCCAGGCAGCGGCGTTTGACCTCGAAGTACGTGCGGTAGTTTTTCACGCCGACGTGTTCGAACATGCCGATCGACCAACTGCGGTCGAAGCGCTCGTTTATTTCACGATAGTCCTGCACGCGAATTTCGACCGGCAGGCCGCGGCACAAGTCACGCGCGAATTCTGCTTGTTCGTGCGATACCGTGATGCCGACCCCGCTGACGCCATAACGCTCCGCGGCGAATTTCAGCGCTTCGCCCCAGCCGCAGCCGATATCCAGCACGCGCATGCCGGATTTTAGCTCCAGCTTGCGGCAGACCAGATCGAGTTTGGCTTCCTGCGCATCGTCAAGATTCGCTGCATTGTCCCAATATCCACAACTATACACAAGGCGCTTGCCGAGCATGGCCTGGAACAGGTCGTTGCCGAGATCGTAGTGACGCTCGCCGATGACGAAGGCGCGACGGCCGCGTTGCAGGTTGACGAGTTTGGCCTTGAGCCACAGCCAGGCATCGTCGAAGCCGCCGACCTGCTGATCGACCTGGGCGGAAAGGATGCGGAACAGGAAGCCGTCGAGATCGTCGCTATCCCACCAGCCATCCATATAGGCCTCGCCGAGACCGAGCGAGCCGTGGGCGATGACGCGGGCATACAGGCGCTTGTCGTGCACCCGGATATCGGTCGGCGCATCGCCGCCGATGTTCACTCCGGCACGCTGGAGCAGCGCTTCGGTTTTGTGTTGCAGCAAATTCATGAGCGGCGATGACGCAGCGACCACAGCAGCGGACACGCGGCCAATTGCAGGATCAACGCGGCGGCAACCGCGTAAACCGGGCCGTAATCGTACAACACTCCGAGCAAGGCGCTGCCGAGAAACCAGGCCAGACCATAGATGGCGTTGAACACGCCCATGATCGTGGCGCGTTTGTCCGGCGCAATGCGTTGCGCGACCGCCGCGCGCAACAGCGAATCGTGCGCACCGAAGCCGATGCCCCACATCAGCATGCCTAGGATCGCCGCCGATTCGCCGCCGAGAAATACCAGCGGCGCGTACAAGGCCGGAATCAGCGTCGTCCACAACAGCACGCCGAGTCCGTGTTTGTCGAAGGCGCGCCCGAGCGCCAGCGCCGCGCCGCCCGCCGCGATATTGCCGAGCGCGTAGAGCACCGGCACACCCGCCGCAGGCAACACGGCGTCCTTGGTCAGATGGAAGGCGATCAAGGCGAAGTCTGCGTAGCCGGCGGCAATTAGAGCGGTAGCGACAAGAAAGACTTTCAGTTCGCGCAGTGCCTGCGCATCGTCGGGAATCGGCTTCGGTGCGTGATCGAGTTCGTGCGGTTGCGGATAACGCAGGCGCGCGACGATCAAGGTTGCCAACGCGGCCAGTGCGGGCAGCAGCAACCAGGCGAACGCGTGCCGATAGCTGCCGTTCAACCACAACACCAGGGCGGCGATCAGCGGCCCGAGCGTGGCGCCGATCTGGTCGAGTGCTTCATGCAAACCGAACGCCCAGCCGGCACCGCCCATGCCCTTTGCGGCGTGACTGAGCATGGCGTCGCGCGCCGGCGTGCGCAGGGCCTTGCCGGATCGCTCCAGAATGATCAATGCCGCCGCCATCGGCCAGTTGCCAGCGAGCGCCAGCGCTGGCACAGCGAGCAGATTGATCGCGTAGCCCAGAATCGTGATCGCCCAGTAGCGTTGGGTGCGATCGGCAAGCACGCCGGTGCCCAGTCGCAGCAGATAACCGAGCAGTTCACCCGCACCGGCGACGATCGCCACGATCGTGCCGGTGGCGCCGAGTGTGCCGAGAAACGGCCCGGTGATCGAACGCGAACCTTCATAAGTCATGTCCGCGAACAGGCTGACCACGCCGATCAGCACGACGAACTGCAAGGC
>JANWJJ010000029.1 GCA_025451955.1 Rudaea sp.
CGTCGTTTCCGCTGGTATCGAGACTGACGGCACCGCCGTCGCCACCGCGAGCGCCGTTCGCGCCAATGGGGTTGCCGAACTCGCCGGACCCCGAGTTGCTGCTGTTGGCAAATCGGATATCGATCCCATCGTTGCCGCTCGTGTGGAGAACGGCCGCCGTGCCGCCGCTTCCACCAATACCGCCTAGGCCAGGCGTGCCATTGGGGACCCCGCCGGCGCCTCCGCTGCCCCCGGGGCCGCCGGAACCCGGGTTGCCGCCATTGCCGGCGCCGCCATTTCCGCCATTTCCGCCATCACCACCATTTCCGCCCTGGCCAGTAGCGCCCGCGACGCCAGTCGATGCCGGACCACCGACTCCGCCGTCACCCCCGATGCCACCGACGCCGCCGGTACCGCCATTGCCGCCGTTGATACCGGCCGCGCCACTGGCGCCCATGCCGCCGTTGCCGCCCAGTCCGCCGAAGCCGCCATTGCCGCCGAAACCGCCGTTGCCGCTAAGCGATCCACCGAATCCGCCAGCGCCGCCGTTTCCGCCCGCGGCACCGGTGCTTCCGGTGCCGCCAGCGTCGCCCGGGTTTACCCCGTTTCTTCCGGACGTACCGGGTGCGCCGGCTCCGCCGGTCCCGCCGTTACCACCGTTACCAACTGTTCCGCCGGCGCCACCCACCCCGCCGTTGCCGCCGTTGACGTCGGAGATAACCGCGCCGAAACCGGTCCCACCGTCCCCGCCGTTGCCCCCAGATGTGGGCGTAGCGCCGATTACGCCGGTGGCGCCAACGGCGGAGCCGATCCCGCCGACGCCGCCTATTCCGCCAGCTCCGGGATTGCCGCCGTGCCCACCAGATCCCCCGTTGGGGCTGGCGGCGCTGCCGGCCCCACCGCTGCCACCGTTACCCGGGATTCCGCCAGTGCCACCGTTGCCGCCTGCACCACCGACGCCTTGGAAACCCGTTAGCCCGTGCGGGGCCGCACCACCAAATCCGCCAGTGCCGCCGTTGCCTCCAACCCCACCGGTACCGCCGGAGCCGCCATTTTGACCGGCACCCGAAGGGGCGATTGCACTGGCACCATTGGCGCCATTACCACCGCTGCCTCCGTCTCCACCACTGCCGCCGATTCCGCCGAACCCGCCGTTGCCGCTAAGTGACCCGCCGATGCCGCCAGCTCCGCCAACTCCGCCCGCGCCACCGGCGTTGCCGGCGTTGCCGTTGTTGCCCGGGTTTGTCCCGCTGAGACCTGCCGTGCCGGGCGCCCCACGTCCACCAATCCCGCCGTTACCACCATTACCGACTATTCCGCCGGCCCCGCCGACTCCGCCATTTCCGCCACTGACGCCGGGGGTAGTAGAGTTGGAACCGGCCCCGCCATTTCCGCCGTTGCCACCAAATGTGGGCGTTGGGCCTATCGCACCATTGACGCCCGCGACCGAACCGGCCCCGCCGGCGCCGCCTGTTCCGCCGACCCCGGGATTGCCGCCGTGCCCACCAGATCCCCCGTTGGGGCTGGCGGCGCTGCCGGCCCCGCCGCTGCCACCGTTACCCGAGATTCCGCCACTGCCCCCACTGCCACCGGCACCTCCGATGCCTTGGAGGCCCGTCAGTCCGTGCGGGGCGGTACCGCCGACTCCGCCGGCACCGCCAACGCCGCCAGCCCCACCCGCGCCGCCGGACCCGCCGCTTTGACCGGCAGCCGAGGAAGTGAACGCGTCAGCACCAGCGGCACCACTGCCACCGGCACCGCCGTTTCCACCACTGCCGCCGACTCCGCCGAACCCGCCATTGCCGCTGAGCGATCCACCCATGCCGCCGGCGCCGCCGACTCCACCGGCGACACCCGGGCCGCCAATGCCGCCACTCCCACCCGGGACTGCCGCGCTGGTGCCGGGCACGCCTGCCACGCCCGCTCCGCCCACCCCGCCGTTTCCGCCGTTGCCGGTGTTGCCGCCGTTGCCGCCAGCGCCTCCGCTGAAGCCTGCGTCTCCGGCGCCGCCATTGCCACCGTTGCCGTCTCGACCGCCATTGCCGCCCGAGATCGTGCCGGCATTGGTCAGTTCAAAGCCGCTGCCGCTAACGCCCGAACCGCCGACGCCCGCGTTGCCTCCATTGCCTCCATTGCCGCCGGTAATAGCGAAGCCGACGCCAGCGCCACCACTGCCGCCATCGCCACCGTTGCCTCCGTTGCCGCCCGTGACCGTGCTGCCTTGGTCGATCTGCAATATCTGGCCGGCGCTGCCCGTGACGGCTGGTAGTCCGGCGCCTCCGTCGCCGCCGGTACCGCCGGCTCCGCCGGGGGAACCGTTAGCACCCACGCTGCCGTTGGCACCGTTGCCGCCCGTCGTGGAACCAATCACGGTGTTGGCAACCGGTAATTGCCCGCCATGCGTCACGCGGGTTGAAGCCTGTGCGGAGAAATTCGACCCAACAGCGAACACCGCCAGCGCCACGATGCAAGTCAGCACTAAAGAGTGGTACACGGAGTGAGGACGCGCCAGCACCTTTGGGCTGCAGTTCCGGACCAGACACTGAGTGCGGTTCACGAGATTGACCCCTGCGGTCAGGAACCCTTGACGGGTTGCCAGGACAATATACGCGCGTCGGCGATCGCTGCAAGTTTCTCGGACAAGTCGACGCTCGTGGGCGTCTTAGCCGGCGCTACCGCGCTTTTCACGTGCGGATTGAATCTGCTCGCGCAGCCACGGGCGCGCGCTTTCGACATCGGAGAAAATTGCATGTGGTACCCCGATCGGTCGATAGATTCGATCCCACTGGGCCTTGGCGATTGAGAGCCCGCCGTGATCGGCGGTTGGGATCACGAACGCTACCGCGACCATGCCGCGCTGTGCACGGTGTTGCGCCGTTTCCTTCACTGAGGCTTCCACGTCTGGACCCACAATCGGTGGTGCATCGAAACGAGTCAACACGCCGAACGTTGGAGGCATCCGATCGATGATCGTCTCCATAGCCACTGCATATTCCTGCGCGGCCTCCAGATTGAATTCCGGCGACGCCCAGAGGAGTACCAAGTCGCCATCCACGGAAATTTCGAAGTGACCGATCTTACTAAACATTCAAGCAATCCTGACCGCCGCGTAGAGCCATCAACTCGTCCAGCAATCTGCACCTATTGTGACACCTGGGAGCTGCAGCACGGACGCGCAAGTTGATTGGGAGGGCGGGCCACGCTGCCATAGGAGCAGAACACGCAACAGTCGCCTGGCTTTGGGCGCAGCAGAGCGCCGCTAACCAAACTCTCAGGGCGCCGCGTCCGTTGAGCAACCGCAACCCGTCAGACGCGCCGCGGCAGGAGCACCAAGTCCGCTGCTTCCTCAGCATCTTTCAGGAGCGTCTTGCGCAGCGTGCCTATCAGCGCACGCATGGTAAGGCCACGGGCAAAATCCGTGACTTGGATCGCGCGCACGGCTACCGGAAAGTCAGGGGGATCTCTCCTGCACCGATCCCCTCCAGGAAACGGCGCCCCACCAGCGCCGCGCCGCCCGCGGCCGCGTGTTGCAGGAACTTCCGGACCTCGTCATCGTCCACAAGCGGCGCGACGCAAATCAGAAGGCAGCCCCGGGCGGACCCCTTCTCGGTCGCACTTTCGACGGCGAACCTCAGAAAGCCCGCGATCGAGTCGCGAAGACCCTGGGGCGAGAGGAGCGCCTTCGCGGCGGATGCACCCTTCCGTTCTGCGTACGCCAGCTCAACCGATGTTATTGGGCCAGTCCCGTGAACTTGCAGCGTAAATCGAGATCGATGGCCTAAGAGGCCAAACCTAACCTGATCAGGCTGTTGGCTTCGCTTCGCCAAAACACCAATGTATGTACACCCCCCGAAACACCAAAGTATGTACATGAGGTACAAACTTTGGTGATCTGCCTAATCTGCCTAGGCTGCCCAGCTAGCCAGCGCCCGGGAATAGGTGTACTATTCGGTACAGAAACTACGGCAACCACTGCCGGAGTGGAACTTCCAAGGCGCTTAGCACTCTCATATACCGAGTGCTAAAATGCGCTCCCAAGGAGACCTGTACATGTCGAGCAATATGTTGGTGGCGAACAATTTTCCGATCCCGAGTGCCTTGGGCAGTCTGGATGCCTACGTCGGCGCGGTGCACCAGATTCCGGTGCTGACCCTCGATGAAGAACAGACGTTGGCGCGCCGCTATGGCGCCGACAATGATCTGGATGCGGCCAAGCAACTGGTGATGTCGCATCTGCGCTTTGTCGTGCACGTCGCGCGTGGCTACAACGGTTACGGCCTGCAATTGGCCGACCTGATCCAGGAAGGCAACATCGGCCTGATGAAGGCGGTCAAACGTTTCAATCCTGATATGGGTGTGCGCCTGGTGTCGTTTGCCGTGCACTGGATTCGCGCCGAGATGCACGAGTTCATCCTGCGCAACTGGCGCATCGTCAAAGTAGCCACCACCAAATCCCAGCGCAAATTGTTCTTCAATCTGCGCAAGTCCAAGAAGCGCTTGGGCTGGATGAATTCACAGGAAGTCGCCGCGGTGGCGAAGGATCTGGGCGTGCCGGTTTCCGACGTACTAGAAATGGAATCGCGCCTGAGCGGTCACGATACCTCGTTCGACGCACCGGCCGATACCGACGAAGACGCCAAACCGGCGCCGGTTGCGTATCTGGTCGATCATGCTGCCGATCCCTACCATTCGCTGGAAACTGAAAATCAGGAAGAATCGGATCTGGATGCGCTCAAGCAGGGCTTGGCAAAGCTCGACGCACGTTCGCGCGACATCATCCAGCGCCGCTGGCTGCGCGACGACAACAAGGCCACCCTGCAGGAATTGGCCGACGAATACGGCGTATCCGCAGAACGCATTCGCCAGGTCGAAGTCAATGCGATGAAGAAGATGCGCACCTTGTTCGCCGCCTGAATCACCACGGCATCAGAATTGCGACGGCCCCACTCGGGGCCGTTTGCGTTTTGGCGGGTCAGTACAAATCCTGCGGATCCACATCCAGCGACCAGCGCACGCGCCGCGCTTGCGGGCACTCGCGCAGACGCGCCAGCCAGCTCGGCAAAAAAACATGCAATGCGGCGCGTTCGTCCGCGCTCGCCAACAACTGACCACGAAACATTCCCGCACGCCGCGGCATCGGCGCCGGCATCGGGCCGAGCAGACTCACACCCATGGGTTGTTCGACAAGTCCGGCGGCGAGCGCGAGAAATTCATCGACGGCGGCTTGCGTCTTCGCTTCCGCGCGCAACAAGGCCAGGTGCGCATAGGGCGGCAAACCGGCAAGACGCCGTTCTTTCAACAACTCGGCCGCGACCCGTGCGTAGCCATGACGGATCAGGTCGCGCAGCAGTGGGTGATCGGGATGATGCGTCTGCAACCAGACTGCGCCGGGTTTGCGCGCGCGACCGGCGCGACCGGACACCTGCACGATCAACTGGCAGAGGCGTTCGCTGGCGCGGAAATCGACGCTGAACAGGCCTTCGTCGACACCGACGATGGCGACCAGGGTGAGATTTGGCAGGTCATGGCCCTTGGCCAGCATCTGCGTGCCGATCAGGATGCCGGGGCGATCCGGCGCGAGCTGCCCGAGCAGATCGTCGACGGCGTCCTTGCGCCGCGTGGTTTCGCGGTCGATGCGCACGACCGGGATATCCGGAAACATTCCGGTCAGCACCTGCTCCAGACGCTCGGTGCCGATCCCCTGCGGGGCCAATGCCGCATTGTTGCATTGTGGACAATGCGATGGCACGCGCTGTTCCGCGCCGCAATGATGACAACGCAGACGCGCTGCGCCGCGGTGCCAGGTCAGGGGTTTGTCGCAACGCGCGCAGGCCGCATGCCAGCCGCAATCGTGGCACATCAGCACCGGGGCGTAGCCGCGCCGATTGCGGAACAGCAGCGCCTGCTCGCCGCGCGCCATGCAGGCGCACACGGCGGTAATCAATTCCGGCGCAAGTCCGTCGTCCAGGCGCTTGCCGCGCAAATCCACGCAGTGGAATTCCGGCATCCGCGCGGCGCCCGGGCGCGATCCCAGCGGCAGTCGCCGATAGCGACCGCCGGCGACATTGGCCAGCGTTTCCAGCGACGGCGTGGCCGAGCCGAGCACGACCGGAACCCCTAGCGCCTTGGCGCGTACCAGGGCCAGGTCGCGCGCGGAATAGCGCAGACCGTCCTGCTGTTTGTACGAAGTGTCGTGTTCCTCGTCGACCACGATCAGGCCCGCACGCGGCAGCGGCGCGAAAATCGCCGAGCGCGTGCCGAGGATCACGCCTGCCTCGCCCTGCGCGGCGGCCAGCCAGGCCAGTGTGCGTTCGTTGTCGGTGAGATTGGAGTGCAGCACGTGAATACGGCCCGGCAGACGCTCGCGGAAACGCCGCAGCAACTGCGGAGTAAGACCGATCTCGGGCACCAGCACCAAGACCTGCCCGCCACGTTCCAGTACCTGTTCGGCCAGGGCCAGATACACCTCGGTTTTGCCGCTGCCGGTGATGCCATCGAGCAGGAACGGTGCAAAGCCGCCGAACGTGGCGGTAATGGCAGAAACCGCTAGTTGCTGTTCCGTCGTCAATGGCGGCGGATCGATGCGCACTCGCGGCAGCGCGGCGGTTGTCAGCCGCGTGGCCGTGATGAGTCCGCGACGACGCAAATTCGCTGCGGCGCGGCGCCAGTTCGGCAAGGCCGCATCGAGCATGGCGAAGCTTTGCGCGCCGTGCGCCAGCAGTGCGAACAGGGCGGCGCTGGCCGAACCGACCCGCACACGGTCGCTATGCACCGATCCGCTCAGCATCAGTGCAGGCTCACCTCGTTGTGGCAATGCGCGCGGCGTGCGCAGGCCGGCAGGCAAGGCGGTTTCCAGCACTTCACCCAGAGGGTGCAGGTAATAGCGTGCCAGCCATTGCAGGCTGGCCAGCAGTTCGGCGGAAATCAGCGGCTGTGGATCGAGCAAGGCGCTGGCCGGCTTGAGCCGACCCGGCGCAAGCGAGGATTGCGCGAGCGTATCGACGACGATTCCGATACGCCGACTGCGCCCGAACGGCACGACCACACGCGAACCGGGCGCAATCGTCGCCGCGTCGATTCCTGCCGGCGGCAGATAATCGAATAATTGCGGCAAAGGCACCGGCACTGCAACCTGCAGGATCGCCGTCATCGGCGCTCCGCGCCGGTGCCGCGCTCGAGGTTCCGCGCAGAAATCACAGCTTGCATGAAAATGATAAGTAAAAACTCAAGAAGGACGGTCAAGCTAATGTTGTTGAAGAAAATTTCTGCTTATCCACAAGAGCTGTGGATAAGTCTGTGCATGGGCCTTTGCATTGACCTGTCCAAAGCGCATGGCTGCGTGCCCTTGCTTGGCTTGGTGAAACTTTAACCAATCTGAAATAATTTTTCACAATCAATTACTTATAAAGCCGCGATTGGTATATTTTGATACATTTCATGAAACCGCAACACCTCGGCCGCAGGCCCGCTCACGGTTGTGTACAACCCTGCCGCCGTCCGTTGATCCAACGCAGACGGTGAAACTGTCAACCACGAGCCGCCACAAGCGTTTCCTGGAGTCGGCGAGCATACGATATCGTGGCAATGGCGCATACAATCACTCTGAAACCATTTTCGAGCGGGATGTCCGGGCGCGTGAACGTAGTGACAACGGACGAGCGCACGCTCGATCAGTTCCTCAAGCATGTCGAGCGCCGCGCCTTGCGCATGGCCGAGATGGCCACCGGTCAGCGCGACGAGGCACTGGATCTGGTCCAGGAAGCCATGTTCGGCTTTGTCCGGCATTACGCGTCCAAACCGGCAACCGAGTGGATGCCCTTGTTTTACCGCGTGCTCGACAGCCGGCTCAACGATTGGCACCGCCGCCGCACAGTGCGCGGCCGCTGGATGGCGGTATGGACGCACAATGCCGATGACGACGAAGCCGACGAGATCGCGCAGGCGCCGGACACCAACGATCCCGGCCCCTTGCTGCGGCTCGCGGGCAACGAAGCAGGCCAGGCGCTGGAAACGGCGCTGACCCGTTTGCCGCCGCGTCAACGGCAAGCGTTTTTGTTGCGCGTCTGGGAAGGACTCGATGTGGCCGCCACGGCGCAGGCGATGCAGTGCAGTCAGGGCAGCGTGAAAACGCATTTGTCGCGCGCCTTGGCATCGCTGCGCGGACAGTTGGAGGAATTCGCATGAAACCGGCTGAAAAAAATTCCGACCATCCGGCCTGGCTTGCCCAGGCCCGGGATCTGCTCGACGAATCGGCGCAGGCGCTTGATGCGGCCACGCTGTCGCGGCTCAATCGCGCACGTCAGGCCGCGCTGGAACAACGTCACCGGCGTTTGCCGCGGCCGTGGTTTTTGTCCGCGGGACTGGCCAGCGCCTGTGTACTGTTGCTGGCGATGGCGGTGTGGCATGTACGCACGCCGGGGCCGGTTGCGACGGGGCCGGCATTGAGTTCCGCTCCGGCAGCGGCCAGCAGCAGCTTCAGCAGCAACGACATGGATATGGTCTCCAGCGACGACAGCCTGGAGCTTTATCAGGATCTGGAGTTCTACGCATGGCTCGAAGCACAGGATCAGGATTCCGATGGCTGATCGCCGCAATCGCCGTCGCGCCGCTGCCGGCCATCGCGCAGACAGCGGCGCCGGCACAACCCGCAACGGTGCCGGCAGCGACACCCGCAACAGCGCCAGCGCAAACCCGGCATTCCGCGAAGATGAAAAAAATCAAGCCCACTGATCACCCGGATGCCGCCCTGATCGAGTATCTGGGCGATTACGAGGACGCTGCCGATGGCCTCGACCCGATGGGTTTGGGCGCGCACCCCGAGGCCTTGCAGAAAACCGGAAAGGATGGCCAGCAGCGATGAACGGACTTCACCTATTCGTGCCTATGCGCGCTGCGATCGCGCTGGCCTTGCTTGCTTGCAGCGCCGTGGTTTTCGCACAGGAGCAACCGCCATCGCCGCCTGCGGCTACGGCCGCTGCGCCACAGGCGTGGTCGACACTGAGCGCCGACGAGCAACAAGTGCTGGCGCCGATGCGCGAGAAATGGGCGCAACTGCCGCCGCCGGCACAGCAACGCTTGCTGCGCGGCGCGCGGCGCTGGGAAAGCCTCAGCTCCGATCAACGCGACCAAGTGCGGCAGCGATTCGCCAAATGGAATGCGATGACGCCGCAACAGCGCGCCACCCTGCGCCAACGCTACGAGCAATTCCGCAGCTTGCCGCCCGCGCAGCAGCAGCGCATTCGTCAGGCATTCAAGCGTTTCAGCAGCTTGCCGCCGGCGCAGCGCCAACAGTTACAGCAGAAATTTTCGCAGATGAGTCCGGCCGAACGCCAGGCGTTTCTGGCCGGCGCCGCGGCGCAGAACCGCGCGGCGATGACGCGCGAATTCGTGCAGTCGATTCCGCCCGATCAGCGCCCGGCCACGCGCCAAATGCTGCATTCACTCACGTCCGATCAGCGCCGCGCGTTCCATCAAACCTGGCGCAGTCTGCCGCCGGCGCAGCGCGAGGGTTATCGGCAGCGCCTGTTGCAGATGTCGCCGCAGCAACGCAACGCGGAATTGGCGCGGATGCCGCGACCGCCGCACGCGCCACGGCACTGAAGTCCGAACCGCCGCGAGTTCAGGTCGTCGCCAGACTCACGACGAATGCCGCGGCGACGCCGATCGAAATCATGACCGTGTAGCCGATGCCGATGGCGCAGTATTTCAAGCTCGTGAAGAACCAACCTTGCCGGTATACTTTTTTCTGCATCAGGAACAGGTAGATCGGCAGCCACCAGCCCATCACGAAGATCAGCAGACCCAGTGGCGCATCCAGCCAGGTCGCGGCGGTGTGTGCCCAATTGCGCGCGAGTCCGGCCAAGGTCAGCAATAGTAGCGACAGGAAGATGAAGGCGTGACTGTGCAGCGCGACAATCAGGTGTTCCATGTACAGGCGGCGCTTGAAGATGTAGAAAATCTTCAGCAGCAGCGCGAACAACGGCATCAGCACGAACAATACCTGCGGCAGCGTGCCGAATGCGCCGATCAGGAAGGGTTTCGGGTCCTTGCGGATGCGCGGCAGATTTTCTTTCATGTGCGCAGCGACATCGTTTAACCGGTCGTTGGCGAACTGCGGCAGCCAGTCGACCCGGATCGGATGGGTTTTGGAATCCCAGGGAATGCCGTCGAAGTCGAGATCGTCCTTGTCGCTGCCGGAATCGGGTTTCGCTTGCCGATCTTTTTGATCCTTGGCCCCGGCGGACGCACTGCCTTTGAGTTCGGTCAGACGTTTGTCGGCATCGTGACGGATTTTTTCGGCAGCCTTGTCGATCTCTGCCGTCGGCACGAAGGGCTCGGACTTGGCCACGGCGAGTCCCGCCAGCAACTTGTCTCGACGCGCAATGACCTCCTGAGGGGTCTGCGCCGAGGTGATGCTGCTGTGGCTATTATCCAGATTGATGATGTCGCCGTGGTTGCTCAGGTCGACGAATCCGACCAGGCTCCACTGCATCAGCAGGAAGGCGGCGACGCTCAAGAAAAAATACAGCCGAAACGGCGTGACGTAACGCACACGGCGGCCGGCGAAATATTCATTCGTCAGATAGCCGGGACGAAAATACAACGGAAACAGCGTGCGGAAAATCCGCGAGTCGATATTGAAGATCGTATCGGCCACATCGCTGAGCATGCTCGACAGCGGCCGGATCATGCCCTTCACCGGCTGGCCGCAATCGTGGCAATGCGCACCGTGCAATTCGATACCACAATTGGCGCACAGGGTTTTCGCCACGGCCGGAGTGGGATTGGCGCTGGCGCTGTTGTCGACGGTAGTCATCGGCGCACTTTAGCCGATTCGCACTCACGCGGCAGCCGGCGAAAGTCATGCTATCGGCTACACTGCGCTGCCCGGCCGATCACGCCCACATGTTTTCCATTCTTCGCCAGGATCCAGCGCGCCTGCGCCGTGAGTTCCGCGACACCCTGACTCTCGCCGCACCGCTGGTGCTCGGACAGTTATCGGCGGTCGGCATGAATGTGGTGGATACGGTGCTGGCTGGGCATTACGACGCCGCAACCCTGGCCGCCGTCGCCGTCGGCACCAGCATCTGGACGCTGGCGATCGTCGCCGCGATCGGGGTGATGCTGGCGGTTCCGCCATCCGTCGCTCAGCTTGCCGGCGCGGGCGAAGAATTGCGCATCGGCGCCTTGCTCCGTCAAGCCTTGTGGCTGGCCGCGGGACTTGGACTGGTGCTGTTTTTCGCGGTGCGTCATGCGCAACCGCTGCTGCGCGAAATCGGTATCGGCACCGGCGTAGCCGACGAGGCACAGAAATTCCTGCTCGCCATTTCCTGGGGCGCGCCGGCGCTGACGGGTTATTTCGCGCTGCGCGGATTTTCCGAAGGTCTGGCGCTGACCCGGCCCACGATGTATTTCGGTTTTCTCGGTCTGGTTGTCCTGGCGCCGGTCGGATACGTGCTGATGTACGGCGGCCTCGGCATGCCGCCGCGCGGCGCACAAGGTTCGGGCATGGCCACGGCCAGCGTGTTGTGGCTGCAACTGGCGGCCTTCGCGACCTACATTGGCCTGCGCAGCCGCTATCGCACGTTCGCGCCGTTCGCGCGCTTCGATTGGCCGCATCCGGGCACGATTCTTGGCCTGCTTCGGCTGGGCGTGCCGATGGGCGTGTCCTTGCTGATGGAAGCCGGCCTGTTCGTCGCGGCGGCGTTGCTCATGGGCACGCTCGGCGCAACCACCGTGGCCAGCCATCAGATCGCCATCAATGTCGCCTCGGTCGCGTTCATGCTCCCGCTCGGCGTAGCGATGGCGACCACGGTGCGGGTTGGCCGCGCCAGTGGCCGCGGCGACGCCGACGCGGTGCGTTACGCCGGTTTCGTCGGCATTGGCGCGTCGCTGGGTACGCAGACGCTCACCTGCGCGGCGATGGCCTTGCTGCCGCACCAGATTGCGGCACTGTATACCGACGACGCCGGCGTCGCCGCACTCGCCGCGCAACTGTTGCTGCTGGCCGCGGTGTTCCAGTTCTCCGACGGCATCCAGGTCACCGCCAACGGTGCGCTGCGTGGTCTCAAGGACACCACGATGCCGATGGCGATCACCGCGCTGGCGTATTGGGGCGTCGGCATGCCGATCGGTTATTCGCTCGCGTTTCACGCCGGCCTGGGTGTGCAGGGCATGTGGATCGGCTTGATCGCCGGCCTGAGCGCCGCGGCGCTTCTGCTGTTCACGCGTTTTGCCCGGCTGGCCGGGCGAAACCAATGAGTACGTACGCCGCTAGACTTGCGCGGCGGTTCGGCGCCGCACCGCGCAACGCGGCGTGACCTTCGGCGCGTGCCAGTGCGCGCGCTATCGGGTAACCTCAACCTTCATTCACGGAGTATTGCGGCATGGCGGATAAAAAACGCGGCGTCATTGCCGGCCTGTTCGTCGGCATCTGGAATTTGCTCAATTTCACCCGACGCCTGGTGTTCAACCTGATTTTCCTGTTCCTGCTCGTGGTGTTCTTCGTCGCCATGCGCGGCAGCGCGCCGGCATTGCAGGATCGCACCGCGCTGGTGCTCGATCCGCAAGGCAGCATTGTGGAACAGTATACAAATGATGCTGCCCAGCGCGCACTGGCCAGCGTCGCCGGCAACAAGGTCAAGGAAGTGCAGTTGCGCGACATCCTGCGCGCCATCGACGCCGCCGCCACCGACAAGCGCATCGAGCGTATGGTGATCGATCCGGACGGCATCGACAGCGCCGGCATTTCGACCCTGCGCGAAATCGGCGCGGCGATCGACCGCTTCAAGCTCAGCGGCAAGCCGGTCATCGCGATTTCCAACGGCATGAGCCAGAGCCAGTATTATCTCGCCGCGCACGCGAACAAGATTCTGCTGCATCCGGATTCGCTCGAAGGCGTGCTGCTGACCGGCTTCGGCGCCTATCGCAGCTACTTCAAGGACGCGCTGGATCGTCTCGGCGTCGAGGTGCACCTGTTCCGCGTCGGCGAATACAAATCCTACGCCGAACCCTACACGCGCAACGATCAATCGCCCGACGCGCGCGAGGCCGATCTGTACTGGATGAACGGCGTCTGGGGCGATTACCTCAAGGACGTCGCCGCGCAGCGCCATCTCGATCCGGCGCAATTGAGCGCGCAAATTGAAAATTCTCCGGCGGCGATCAAGGCCGCCGGTGGCGACATGGCCAAGCTCGCGCTTGACAACAAACTGGTCGACGAACTGGCCACGCCCGATCAGGCCAGAGCCATGCTGATCGCGCAGGGCGCGAAGCAGAAAAATACCTTCCGTCAGATCGATTTCCAGGATTATCTGGGACTGGTGCAACACGAATCGTCGCTGGACACGCGTCCGCAAATCGCCGTCGTCGTTGCCGAGGGCGAGATTCTTTCCGGCGATCAGCCCCCCGGCGCGGTCGGCGGAAAATCCACAGCAGAGTTGATCCGTCAGGCGCGCGAGGACGACCACGTCAAGGCCGTGGTGCTGCGCGTGAATTCGCCCGGCGGCGACGCGTTCGCCTCCGAGTTGATCCGGCGCGAAGTCGAGTTGACCAAGCTCGCGCACAAACCTGTCATCGTGTCGATGGGCGACGTGGCTGCGTCCGGCGGCTACTGGATTTCGATGGATGGCAGCGAGATTTTCGCCGACCCGACCACGATTACCGGCTCGATCGGCATCTTCGGCCTGTTCGCCACCATTCCCGACACACTGGCGAAATTCGGCATCCACACCGACGGCGTCGGCACCACGTCGATCGCCGATGCCATCGACGTGCGCCGGCCGCTCGATCCGAAAATCGGCGACACCATCCAGAGCGTCATCGACAAGGGCTATCAGGATTTCATCGGCAAGGTCGCCGCCGCGCGCCACAAAACGCCCGAACAGATCGACGCCATCGCCCGCGGTCGCGTGTGGAGCGGCGAACAGGCGAAGGAACGTGGCCTCGTCGACCAACTCGGCGGCATGCAGGACGCAATCGCCGCCGCGGCGCAGACGGCGAAGCTCGGCACGAATTACCAGGTGCGCTACGTCGAAAAGCCGCTATCGGCGTGGGAACGCTTTGCCCTGAACCTGAGCAACGACGCGCAGGCGCGCATCGTCAAGGCGATCTTGCCGGGTTTCGCCGTCAGCGTGTTCGCGCAGCCCGAAGTGCAAGATCAAGTGAAATTGTTGCAGACCCTGAGCCGCAACAAGGTCGGCGTGTTCGCGTATTGTTTTTGCGAGATGCGGTGAGGCTTGATCACGCACGCAATGGCTATTGGACATTGCGTCGCGTTCTCCTCGCTACGCTCGGACTGTTGCTAGGCTCGCGCGTCCTGCGCTCGCCAAACAACCCCGCCGCTCGCTCCCGGCTCGCGGCGTTCGGCCTCGCGCGCAATGCGCTTCAACGCATTGCGCAAGCGCTCGGCCTCACCCTCCCGCATCCTGCAAGGCTTTGTCGGTATCAGCTTTCTGCTGATCGACGGTTTTCTGCACGTCCTTGGCTTTTTGCAGCGCCTTGACGTCGGTGCTGAACACGTTGGAATTTGGCAGTGGTGTGGCCGGTTGCGCGGCGGCAGGCGCGGAAGGCGGCGGTTCGTCGACGGAGCAGGCGGCCAGCGTGCAAGTCAGGCCGAGCATCAGGATGGTGGCGGTTTTCATGGCAGTCTCCCGGTGGAATGCGTAAAGTCTGCGCCGTAGCCGCGATCATCTCAAGCGGTGCGGAGAATGCGATGACGACGAACCCCGCGCGTTGGCGTCTGGATAGCCAAACCGTGCTAATCACCGGCGCCAGCCGCGGCATCGGCTTGGCGTGCGCACACGAGTTCGCCGCGCTTGGTGCGGACGTGCTGATGGTCGCGCGCGACGAGGCGCATCTTGAAGCGGCGCGAGCGGAGCTGTCCGAAGAGTTTCCCGAACGCGAGATTCTTGCCTGCGCCGCCGATGTCGCCCAGCGCGAGCAACGTCTGGAAGTATTCGACTGGATTGCCGATCTCGACGTCGCCCTGTCCCTGCTGGTCAACAACGCCGGCACCAACGTGCGCAAGAAAACGCTGGATTACACCGAGGACGACCTGCGCGCGCTGATCGAAACCAATGTGCTGTCGGCATTCGAGATGTCGCGTCTGGCGCATCCATATTTGAGCGAACACGCGAATGCGGCGATCGTGAACGTCGGCTCGGTGTCGGGCCTCACCCACGTGCGCACCGGGGCGCCGTACGGCATGACCAAGGCCGCGCTGACCCAACTCACGCGCAATCTCGCCTGCGAATGGGCCGCCGATGGCATCCGCGTCAATGCGGTGGCGCCGTGGTACATCCGCACTCAGCGCACGGAATCGGCACTTGCCGATCCGGATTATCTCGAGGAAGTGCTCGCGCGCACGCCGATGGGACGCATCGGCGAACCCGAGGAAGTCGCCGGCGCCGTGGCGTTTCTGTGCCTGCCCGCCGCGGCTTACGTCACCGGCGAATGCATCGCGGTCGATGGCGGTTTCCTGCGCTATGGATTTTGATTGTGGCCCTGCGGCGCTTTCGCCTGCCTTATCGCGCGCCTTATGACTTCGCCGCGCTGCTCGCGTTCTTCGAACGCCGCGCAATTGCGGGCATCGAAACGGTCGATGCACAAAGTTATACACGCCGTTTCGCCTTCGATGGCGAAGCCGGCACGCTGCGCGTAACGCAAAAGACGAATGACGACGCGCTCATATTGACGGTCGATTTTCCGCACGCAGCAAGGCTGCCGGAGATCCGCGCACGCGTGCAGCGGATGTTCGATCTGGATGCGGATATCGCCACGATCAATGCGCGGCTGGGCAAATCCACGCCGTTGCGATCCGGCATCCGCCGCCATTCCGGCCAGCGCGTTCCCGGCGGCTGGGACGGCTTCGAGATCGCCGTACGCGCGGTACTCGGCCAGCAAATCAGCGTGGCCGCGGCGCGCACGCTGGCGTCGCACCTGGTGCAGAACTTCGGCGCAAGCATGCATTGTGGAAAAATGGGAAATATCCACTTGTTCCCGGAAGCAGAAACGCTGGTCGACGCAGAATTGACTCACATCGGCATCACCCGCGCGCGCGCGGCGACGCTCAACGCGGTCGCCCGCGCTGTGTGCGCCGGCGCCGTGAGTTTCGATCCGCAGCAATCGCTGGACGACTTCGTCGCGCGCTGGACGACCTTGCCCGGCATCGGTGACTGGACCGCGCAGTACATCGCGATGCGCGCGATGGGTCACGCGGATGCATTTCCCGCCGCCGATCTGGTGCTGCGCAAAGCCGTAGCACGCGACGGCATTCCGGTTCCGCTGCGGCAATTGCAGGCGATGGCGGAGGACTGGCGTCCCTTCCGCGCCTACGCGGTGCTACATTTATGGCGAAGCACGAGTTGAATTATCCGTCGATGTACTACGATTATCTCGATACACCGATTGGCCGCCTGATGCTCGCGCTGGATGGCGCGGGTTTGCGCCATATCGATTTCGAGACGGGTCGGCATCCGACACCGATCGGCACGGACTGGGAACGCGGACCCGGCGCGCTGCACGAGGCCCGTGCGCAACTCAAAGCCTATTTCGCGGGCAAGCTGACGACGTTCGATCTACCGCTGGCGCCGCAAGGCACCGAGTTTCAGCAACAAGTCTGGCTGGAATTGTTGCGCATTCCGTATGCGACGACGATCAATTACGGCGAACTCGCGCGCCGTCTCGGCGATCCGCTGGCGTCACGCGCAGTTGGAGCCGCGAACGGACGCAATCCGCTACCGATCGTGGTGCCGTGTCATCGTGTGATCGGTGCCGACGGCAGCCTGACCGGCTTTGGCGGTGGTCTGCCGGTCAAACGCTTCCTGCTCGATCACGAGCAGCACCATTCCACATTTACACTTTTACCATAAACCTCAACAACCGTCGAGCTGATCGCGCAATTCGTCGTCCTGCGGCTGCAGCACGGCCTGTTGATCCTTGAAGGCGTGGTTGAGTTTGTGTTCGACCTGGTCGTATTGCTTGCGCAGATAGTCGCAGGTCTGCTCGCGCGAAGCGCGCATGCAGCGATCCTGGATCTGGGTGTAATCGCCGGCGAGGGCGGATTGCGGCGAAGTATCGATCGGAATCTTGCGCATACCCGGTGCCGACACGCCGATGCCGCCGGACCCGTACGCCGAAGCAAGGCTTTTCCCCGGATAACCCAGCGTACCCAAGGGCACCCATTTGACCGGCGGATTGTTGTTGCGGCTGAAATAGCGCGAGCCGTCCTCCGAGTTTTCGCAAACCCACAAGGGTGGCAGCAGCTTGCGCGGCGGCGGCGCGGTCACGGGCTGCACAGCTGCCGCGGGCGGCGGCGAAGGTGCGGTGCTTGGTGTGGCGACCGGCGCGGCTGGCGGTGGCGCATCCGCCATATGCAACAGGGTTTGCGTCATGCCAACGGGACAGGGTTGATCCTGGAATGCGACGCCGCCCTGGGCATCGGTACACTTGTACACTTCACCCGCCGGCGCAAGGCGCGGTAGGAGTACGGCAATCAGCAAGGCGATGGCAAGAGGCAGACGTGGCATGACGGCGATCTTCGCTGGCGTCCAGTGTAGCGCGTCGACTTGCCGTCAGTGCAAACCGCTGCGATGCTGCCAATTCCAACCCCGGGAAGTCAGCCGATGATCGACCTGTTCAGCGATACAAAAACGCGCCCGACCGCAGCCATGCGCCAGATCATGGCCAACGCCGAAGTCGGCGACGAACGCGCCAACGAAGATCCCAGCGTCAATCGTCTGGTTGCGCGCTGCGCCACCCTGCTCGGCAAGGATGCGGCGCTGTACCTGCCTTCGGGCACGATGTGCAACGAAATCGCGCTCGCCGTGCACTGCAAACCTGGCGACGAGGTGATCTGCGATGCAACCGCGCACGTCATCGGTTTCGAAGGCGGCGGACCGGCCGCCCTCGCCGGCGTCATGCTCAATCCGGTCGCCGGCACGCGCGGTATTTTCAGCGCGGCACAACTGCGCGAAAAACTTCATTCGGATCGGCCCTACGCGCCACGCCAGCGCCTGATCGAAGTCGAACAGACCGCCAACCTCGGCGGTGGCGCAATTTGGCCATTGTCCACATTGCAAGAGGTATCCAAAGTCGCACACGCCGCAGGGCTGGCAACGCACATGGACGGCGCACGCCTGTTCAATGCCAGCGTCGCCAGCGGGATTGCCGTCGTTGACTACGCACACGGTTTCGATTCGGTCTGGATCGATTTTTCCAAGGGCCTCGGCGCGCCCGGCGGTGCCGTATTGGCAGGATCGCGCGAGTTCATTGCCGAAGCGCAGCGCTGGCAGTTCCGCATCGGCGGCGCGATGCGCCAGAGCGGCATTATCGCCGCCGCCTGCGAATACGCGCTCGATCATCACATCGCGCGCCTGGCCGACGATCACTCCAACGCGAAACGTCTGGCCGGCGGCATCGCGCAAATCGATGGCCTGCGCATCGATCCGACGTTGGTGGAAACGAACCTCGTCTATTTCGACGTCGCAGCGTCCGGCTGGAACGCGGAAAAACTCTGCGCCGCGTTATCCGGACACAAGGTGCGCATGGGCGCGATGGGAACACACACGATCCGCGCGGTGACGCATCTGGATGTGGATCGCGCCAGAATCGATATGGCGCTGGCGGCGTTGCGCGATGCGCTCAATGCCGGCGTTTGATCCCGAAAGGCAACTGCGCGATACGCCGGTATTCGGCGCCGGCGAAGCGGTTCGGATGAGAGAGCCAATCCTCAATCATCGCCGAGGCGTCGTTGCCCCAGAACCGTTCATCGCCCACGCGCAGCGTGGGTACGCCGAATACACCGGCGGCGATGGCGTCATCCGTGTTGGCGCGCAAACGCGATTTCACTTCTGCGGCATTTATCGCATTTTCCACATTGTCGACGCCGAGAAGGCGGCCGACCTCGGCCAGTTCCGCGGCGTCCGTACCGGCACGGCCATCGCGCCAGAGATGATTGAAGATCGCTTCGATCGATTCCCACGTCGTCCCGCCAGCGATGCACAAACGCAGCGCGGCCAACGGATTGAACGGGTGCGCCGGCGGAAAACGCAGCGGAATACCAGCGGTTTCGGCCTGCCACTGCACGAATCGATACGTGAACTCGCGCCGCCCCGGGATTTCCGCCGGTCCCAGATTGCCGTTGTGCGCCAGCACCGCGCCGAACGCGATCGGCACCGGCCTGACGTCCAGACGCGCACGCCATTCCCGCAGCTTGCGCAGTTGCAGATACGAGAACGGCGAGATGAAGTCGAAGTACCAGTGTGCGTTCATCAATGCAGATTCTTGAACGTCTCCGGATCGAATGCGTCGACGGCGACGACTTCGTTGCGCGCGGCATCGGCGTCTTGCAGCAATTTATACTCGTCCTGGGTGATGACGCCGGCTTTCAGGCCCATTTCGTCGAGCATGTAACCGGGGGCACGGTCGAGCTTGCCGGCGCGTACGGCATCGCGCAGTTTCGTTTCGACCGGAATCGCGCGCACGGCCTTGGCCAGCGCGGCTTCGAGTGCGCCGAGGCCGACTTCGCCGGGTGGCGGCACAAAGATGTCTTGGGTGAGATTGATGCGCGCCTCGCGGTCTTCGAGGATGTCGCGTGCCACGCGCGCGCCGAGTTTGTCCGATGGCGGCCGGAAGCGCGCGCCCAACGGAAAGATCACCCACGACAACCACCAGGCGGCGGCGCGCATCGGCAAATTCTCGAGCACGCCGAGCAGGGCTTCCTGGATGCGGTACAGGCACAACTCCGTACTCCAGCGCACGAGGTTGTAGTTCGGCGTGGTCTTGGCTTCGTCGTGATAGCGCTTGAGCGCGCTGGAGGCCAGATACATGTATGCCAGCGCATCGGCCAAACGCCCGGAAATCTTTTCGCGGCGCTTGAGCGTGCCGCCAAGCGTGCCCATGGCGATGTCCGACAACAGCTCGAACGCCGCCGAGAATCGCGACAGGTGTTGGTAGTAACGCGCGGTGTCTTCGGTGCGCGGCGCGTCTGCAAGACGGCTGCCGGTCCAGGCCAGCAACTTGGCGCGCGTGGCATTGCGGAACAACAGATTGACGTGACCGAAGATGGCACGATCGAATTTCTTCAGATCGTTCTTGGCGATGGCGTCGATCTCGTACTGCACGAAGGGATGGCAGCGGATCGCACCCTGACCGTAGATAATCATCGAGCGCGTGAGGATGTTGGCGCCTTCCACAGTAATACCGATCGGCACCGCATCCCAGGCGCGCGCGAGCGAATTGCGCGGGCCACGCTGGATAGCTGCACCGGCGCGGATGTCCATGGCGTCGGTGACGACTTCGCGCATGCCTTCGGTCAGATAGGCTTTCGCGATCGCCGACAGCACGGCGGGTTTTTCGCCGGCATCGAGTGCGCCGCACGTCAGCGTGCGCGTCGCCGTCATCATGTAGGTTTTGCCGGCGATGCGCGCGAGCGGTTCCTCGATGCCTTCGAAGCGGCCGATCGGCGTGTCGAATTGTTCGCGCACGGTCGCGTACGCGCCGGAAAGCCGCGTCATCATCTGCGCAGCACCGACCGACAACGCCGGCAGCGAGATCGAACGTCCCGCGGCCAGACATTCCATCAACATGCGCCAGCCTTCGCCGATGCCGGCACGGCCGCCGATGACGCTGTCGAGCGGCGTGAACACATCGCGGCCGACGATCGGCCCGTTCATGA
This sequence comes from Rudaea sp., assembly GCA_025451955.1. Taxonomy (GTDB): domain Bacteria; phylum Pseudomonadota; class Gammaproteobacteria; order Xanthomonadales; family Rhodanobacteraceae; genus Rudaea. The sequence goes on from JANWJJ010000029.1 coordinate 20,657, forward strand.
ACGGCACGCCCATCGGGTCGTGGCGCTGGCCGATTTCGATGCCGTCGAGTTCGCGCGAAATCAGCGCGCAGGAAATCCCCAAGTCTTCCTTGTCGCCGAGCAGATGATCCGGATCCTTGATGCGGAAGGCCAGACCGATCAACGTCGCCACCGGCGCCAGCGTGATGTAGCGCTTCTTCCAGTTCAGACGCAGACCAAGAATTTCCTTGCCGTCGACGATGCGTTTTTCGACCACGCCTTCGGACTGCGTGGCCGCGGCGTCGGAGCCGGCTTCCGGGCCGGTCAGACCGAAGCAGGGAATTTCGTCGCCCTTGGCCAGGCGCGGCAGATAGTATTTTTTCTGTTCCTCGGTGCCGTAGTGCAACAGCAGTTCACCGGGGCCGAGCGAGTTCGGCACCATCACCGTCACCGCGGCGGCGACCGAGCGCGAGGAAATGCGCGTGACTACGCGCGAATGCGCAATCGCCGAGAACCCGTGGCCGCCGTATTCCTTCGGAATGATCATGCCGAAGAAACCATTGGTGCGCAGGAATACCCAGACACTGGTCGGCAGATCGCGCTGCTGGTTGATCTGCCAGTCGTCAAGTTTGGCGCACAATTCGGCAACCGGGCCGTCCATGAAGGCCTGCTCGTCGGCGGTCAATCCTTGCGGTTGGAAATCCAGCAGGGTTTTCCAGTGTGGCCGGCCGGAGAACAATTCGCCGTCCCACCACACCGTGCCGGCTTCCAGCGCGATGCGTTCGGTTTCACCCAACCGCGGCAACACCGGCGCCATCAATTTCATCGCAAACCGCGACGCCAGCAAGCGGCGCAGCGGCGGCAGGCCGAAGATCAGCGCCAGCACGATCAGCACGATGGTCGTGATCTCGAACAACAAGGGCGAGGCGATGCCGCAAAGGCGCCAGCCGATCAGCCAGATCGCGGCGGCGCCGGTCCAGGCAAAAAATCCGTAGCCGAGAAACAGCAAGGCGCTGAGCACAATCAGCGCGACAAGAAAGGTAATCAGCATGGACGCACCCGGATCGAATCGACGATACGCCTATCATCCGCCGCGAGGGCGGGAAAGCAAAGTCATTCGCTCTTTTTCAGATCGGCCGTGTTCCAGTTGAACTGCAGATAGATCACGCTCGGCGTGTTCGCGTTGTCGAAACGCGTGCGGCATTCGTAGGTCTGCTTGTATTCGGTCGACAGGCCCTTGTCGAACACGGCTGTTGACGTCAGCAGCAAGGTGTCGGCGGCTTCGGATTTCGCGTGGCTGGCGAGATCGCCCAGATCGAGTTGATAGGTTTTTCCAGCGAGGCGATTGGCGATTTCGGCGCTGCACGCCTTCGCCGCCAGATCGTTGCGGCTGTTACCGCAGGCACCAAGAGACAGGGTCACCGCCAGCAACAGCAGGGTTTGCGCGCGCATGTTCGCCCTCCTCTGTGCGCCCGTTGCGAATTTCTATAACGCCGTTTCGCAATCGGACAAATACGTACTGCCCGCCGAGCAACTATAACAGCATGCTCGGCCCGAAAATCGGCGGCATTTTCGCCATCTCCACCGCCGCAATCCTTGCTGCGCCGCAGCATATAAATGTGCTGAACAAGGGCTTGCAACCGGCCAATCGCTCGCATAGGATGCGCGCTCGGCAAGTATGTCAGGAAAATGTCAGGAATAAAATTTACGACAGGATTCCAGTTTTGATCGAATCACTTTCGGGGTAGTCAGTCAATGTCATTGCTCAATAATCATCGTATGAAACCGCTGGCCGGCGCACTCGCGCTGATCTTCTTTGCACCATCCAAGGGGGGCTCACTTTTCAGTGAAAATCCCGGCTCACTATTCGGCAGAAATCAACAGCCCAAGGATGGCATCCTATAGACATCAGTACCGCGGCACCTCGGGATCGATCTCGCGCGACCACGCATCGATGCCGCCGTCGACGTTGTAGACCTTGCGAAATCCCAGGCTGCGGAAATGCTCGGCAGCATTGGCGCTGCGTCCGCCGCTGTGGCACAGAAACGCGAGCGGCGTGTCGTTCGGCAGCGCGGCCAGCGCGTCGATGCCGGCGTCGAGCGTTTGATGCGGTTGGGACAACACGGCCCGTGCGCGTTCCTCGGGGGGGCGTACGTCGATCAAAGTGATGTCGCCGGCATCCAGCCGCACCTTGAGTTCGCGCACCGACAGGGATTTTACCGCTGCCGGTGCGTTGGGATTATCGATCGCCAATCCCGCGCCCTGCGCGGTTTCGACCCAATCGATACGGATGCCGCGCGCACGTTGCGCGGTGGCGAAATCCATGCAGATCGCAATACCGCTCGCTTCGCTGCGGATTGCATGATCGTCGGCTTCGGCCAGATGAAACTGCGCCTGATAGTGCGCGTCGATGGACAAGTGCAGGGCCAAACCCGGCTCGGCTTCGGCTAGCGCCTCGCGGATGGCGCGCGCGGCGGCATCGCTGATGACGATCTGCGGCGGCGTACGATCGGGTTTCGGCAAACCGAACAGTTCCTGCAATTGTCCATTTGTATACATCGACTGAACGATGTCGGCGCCGCCGATCAGCTCACCCTTGACGTAGAGTTGCGGAATCGTCGGCCAATTGCCGTAAGCCTTGATGCCGTCGCGGATGTCGGCATCTTCGAGTACGTCCACGCTCAGGTAATCCGGCAACAACTCGTTCAACGCACCGGCGGCCGCGGCGGAAAAACCGCAGCGTGGCGCATGCCGTGTGCCCTTCATGAACAACACGACCGGATGTTGTTGCAACAGGTTTTCGATGCGGGTACGGACGTCAGCGGACATGGCAGAACTCGGCTAAATGGCGATGCACCATTCTACCGCGTCGTCAGCGCCGCCTGCGCCTGGGGCAAGACAAGTTCAGCCCAGCGTCGATACATTGCCGCCGACGGATGCAGCCCATCGACCACGAGCATATCGGCGCGTTCGCCACCGTCGCGCGATGCGGCCGTTACGTCGATGAAATGCACGCGCAGCGCTTTTGCAATTTCCGCGGCGGCGAGATTGTAGGTATCGATTTCGAGCGCGATCTGCGCGACGTCGCGCCCGCTGGCGTGGCCGAAGCGGGTGACGCCCCAGTCCGGAATCGAAACCACGATCACGCGCTGCGGCCGATTTCCGGCCAGCGCAATCGCGCGTTCGAGCAAGGCGTGGAATTCGCTGCGGTAATTTTCCACAGCGCGGCCGCGATATTGATTGTTGACGCCGATCAGCAAGGTCACCAGCGCATACGGCGGATGGAAGGTGTGCGCGTCCATCGCCGCGGCAAGCTCGTCCGTGGTCCAACCGGTGCGGGCGACGATCTCGGGTGCGTCGATCGCAACACCGTGCGCATGCAGCAGCGCTGCGAGTTGCGTCGGCCAGCGTTCGTTAGCGGCAACGCCTTCGCCGATGGTGTAGGAATCGCCGAGGCCGAGAAAGCGCGACGCATCTGTCGAGGCTGTTGCCGCTGCGGCGATCGCGGGAACGACGATAGGGACGATCACGGCGATCAGACTACGCCACATGACGCGCCGACGTCTGCGCTGCGGCAGCGCGCGCCAGTGTGCGCTCGATACGTGCGAACACGTCGCGCAATTGCGCCGGCGGCGGCAACAAGGTGACGCGGAAATGATTGCGCGCGCCAAGATTGAAACCGGAGCCCGGCACGATCAGCACGTTTTCGGTTTCCAGCAGATCGAGTGCGAAAACCTCGTCATCGAAACCGGGCAGCGCGTCAGCACGCACACCGGGGAAGGCGTACAAGGCGCCTTGCGGCGCGACAACTTGTAAAAAGTCGCTTTGTGCACAATGTTCGATCACGACGCGGCGTGCCTCGTGCAGACGTCCACCGGGCGCGGTCAGCGGCGAAATCGTGTCTTCGCCTTCGATCGACGGCGCAATCGCCCATTGGCCCGGCACGTTGGCGCACAGACGCAGACTCGCCAGCAGGTCGAGGCCATGCTCGAGTTCGCCGAGCAGCGTCGGCGCGCCGGTCAACGCCAGCCAACCGACGCGGTAACCGCAGGCGCGCTGCACTTTCGACAGGCCATCGAAGCTCAGGCAGGGCACGTCGCCCGCCAGTGCGGCGAGCGGCACAAACTCGGCATTGTCGTAGAGAATCTCGTCGTAGATTTCGTCGCTGAGCAGTACCAACCGATGGCGCTCGGCAATGCGCACCAGCGCTTGCAGCAGGGCGCGCGGATACACCGCGCCGGTCGGATTGTTCGGATTGATCACGACCAGGGCGCGCGTGCGCGACGTGATCAACGCTTCGATTTCGTCGGCATCGGGCAGATGCGCGCGTTGCGCCGGACACGGGTAGTAAACTGGGCGGCCGCTGTTGAGCGTGGTCGCCGCGCTCCACAACGGATAATCCGGACTCGGCAACAGGACTTCGTCACCATCGTTCAACAGCACGCGCAGAGCGAGATCGATCAACTCGCTGACGCCGTTGCCGATAAAGATGCGTTCGGGATGCGCGTGGGCGACGCCGTGCGCCTGCTGTTGCGCAGCGATGGCCTCGCGCGCGGACAACAGCCCGCGTTGATGGCAATAGGCCTCGCTGCGACCGAGATTCGCCGCGATCGCCGCGCGCACATGCGCGGGCACGACGAATCCGAACAGGCCCGGATTGCCGATGTTGAGCTTGACGATATCGCGGCCCTGGGCTTCAAGTTCGAGCGCGCGGCGCGCGAGTTCGCCGCGGATTTCGTAACGCACTTCACCCAATCGGGCGCTTGCGCGCACCGGGGCATTTACGCTGGATATCGGCATCGGGACAGGCTGCAATCGGATTGTTGTAACGCAGCATGCTAAGCGAATGGCGTGGCGTCAAGCGCCCCGCCGCGCCAGTGCGTAAACTACGCCGATGGAATCGACCGACGACTGCGCGCACCGCCTGCAATCGATCGGCTGGCGCACGGATTCGGCGCCGGTCGAGATGCCGGCCGGCCAGCGTCTGGCGCGAGTGATCGCCCAGCATCGCAACGGTTATCGTCTGCACGATGGCGTTGCCGAATTCGGCGCGCAACCGGCGCCGCGATTTCTGCGCCGCGGCGCCGATCCTGCCGCACGGCCCGCGGTCGGCGATTTCGTCCTCGTCACCGCGGCGACCACGCCCACGATCGAACAGGTGCTGCCGCGACGCACAATCCTGAGCCGCGCCGCGGCTGGCGAACGCCATCAGCGCCAGACCATCGCCACCAATATCGACGCAGTGCTCGTGCTGATGGGTCTGGACGGCGATTTCAATCCGCGCCGCATCGAGCGCTATCTGGCCCTGATCGAAGGCAGCGGCGCCGTGCCCGTCGTGGTTTTGACAAAATGCGACAAAGTGGATAATGCGACATCGCTCGCGGCCGTGGCGGAATTGCGCGGCGCGCTGCCCACGAACGTCGAACTGCATTCGGTCAATGCCAAGGATCGCGCCAGCGTCGCGCCCCTGCTCGCGCATTTGCAATGCGGCGACACTGCCGTGCTGGTCGGTTCGTCCGGCGCCGGAAAATCGACCCTGACCAACACCCTGCTCGGCGTAGAACGCCAGGCCACGGCGGCGGTGCGCGGTAACGACAGCCGCGGCCGCCACACCACCACGCACCGCGCGCTGATTCAATTGCCCAGCGGCGGTTGCCTGATCGACACGCCGGGCATGCGCGAAATCAAGCTCACCGGCGACGAGGATCTGGGCGCGGCGAGTTTCGCCGATATCGAATCCTTGGCACTCGACTGCCGCTTCGGTGACTGCACACACGGCAATGAGCCCGGCTGCGCGGTGCGCGCGGCGCTCGAATCCGGCGCGCTCGATTCCGCGCGCTGGCAGTCGTATCTGAAATTGCGCGACGAACTTGCCGCCGCAAGCGACGCGCTGGAAGCGCAACTCAAACGCAAGACGCAGGCGCGCGTCGCCAACAAGGCACTGGGCAAGCGGCTGCAGGAAAAATACGGGCAACGCTGAGGCGGCCGCGCCACGCCCGTACACGCGGACGCCATGTAAAATGCGTCCGCTTAATCACCGCGAAAATCCGCCGAGTTCGATCACTGTGCAGAAAGAACCTCACGAGCCGCCGTCGCGCATGGCCGGCATTCCGTCGACAGCCGTCCAGCACGTCGAATCGGGAACGCGGGCCTTGCAGGCGCAACAGGCCGCACCAGCCGAGCAGTCGCTGCGCGCCGCGCTGGCACTGGCGCCAGAGCATCCGGAAATCCTGCGCCTGCTCGCCATCGCCCTGCGTTTGCAGAATCGCAACACCGAAGCGCTCGATCTGTTGCGCCGGGCCGCCGGGCAACAACCCGACGATGCGTTGATCCAGAACGGCCTGGGCACCGCGCTCGATGCGCTCGGCGATGGCGACGCCGCCATCGCCGCATTCCGCCGCGCCTGCGAACTTGCGCCGCAATCCGCACAGCTGTGGTCGAATCTCGGCAAGACACTCAGCGATCGTGGATGCCTCGAAGAAGCCTTGCCGGTACTCGAACGCGCGGCGCGGATGTCGAATCATCCCGCCACCGAGCTGCTGCTTGCCTATGCGCAGCGCGCGCTGGGATATATCGATGAGTCTGCGCAACGGTTTCGCGGCATGATCGCGAACAATCCCGCCGATGGCACCGCCTGGCTGGGACTGGCCGACCTGAAAACCCGACGCCTGAGCAACGCTGACATCGTCGCGATCGAACGCGCAATGCAGCACCCGGAATTGCAGGAAGGCGAACACATTTCGCTCGGCTTCGCACTGGCCAAGGCACTTGATGACCATGGCCGCTATCCCGAAGCGTTCGCGGCCTACGTGCAGGCCAACGCCGAAACCCGGCAGATGCATCCGTGGCAGGCAGCGCATTTCACCGCCCTCGTCGATGCCGTGTTGAATGCATTCGCCAAGGCGCCGGCAAGCACACACGGTACGCAAGGCGATGAGGTGATTTTCATCGTCAGCCTGCCGCGTTCCGGATCGAGCCTGACCGAACAGATTCTGGCCTCGCATCCAAAGATCGAAGGCGCGGGCGAGCTTGAAGACCTGACCGCCATCATCAAGGCCGAGTCCGAACGGCGCCGGCAGCCGTTTCCACTCTGGGTCGCCGCGGCAACGAGCCAGGATTGGCTGCGACTCGGACAGGATTATCTTGCCTGCACCGCGCGCTGGCGGCGGCCGGGCATGCGCTTCACCGACAAATTGCCCGGTAACTGGTTGCGCGCGGGCGTGATCATGGCGATGCTGCCCGGAGCACGCATCATCGATTGCCGACGCGATCCGGTGGAAGCGTGTTTTTCATGCTTCCGCACGCTGTTCAACCACGGCAATCAGGAGTTCAGCTACGATCTGGCCGATCTCGCGAAATATTGGAACGATTACGATCGCAGCATGCGGCATTGGCAGACCTTGTATCCCGAGCGCATCCGCGTACAAAGCTACGAGGCGCTGGTTGCCGATCCTGAACGCGAGACCCGCGAATTGTTGCGTTTCTGCGGTGTGGAGTTCGACCCGGCCTGCCTGCGTTTCCATGAAAGCCGGCGCAGCGTGCGCACCGCCAGCGCCAGCCAGGTGCGCGAGCCGATCCAATCCGATACAGCACGCGCTGACAAATACGGTGCCCTGCTCGATCCGCTGCGCGCGGCGCTGGGCATGCCGCCATTCTCGGTGAAATAAACCACGCGCACGCTATAGTGTCGGCGCGAGTGACGGAGACAACATATGGCCGATTCACCGACGACGCTCGACCGCTGCACCGAACTGGACCGCCGCCTGGTCGCGGCGGTCAAGAGCATCAAGCTGTTGGCGTCGGTGAGTTGGCCGGCGAGCACACAAAGTATATTTCTGCAAGGCTGGCACGCCGGAAATCCACAATTGCCAAAAGTGGATTATGCGCAGACCGACTATTCGCGCACGCGCGAGGAACTCGAAGCCATTTTTCTGGCCGCCGACGCGCAACATCCGGTCGGCGATTACCTGCGGCGCACGGCGCAGTCGTGGCGGATCGCGACCGAACTGCTCGATGCGGTCGGCACGCCAGCGATCACGCAACATTCGATCAATCTGTTCGGCCGCCCCGGCGATCGCTTGCCCGGCGGCACGGTCAGCAATATCGATGCGGCCCGGCATTTCATCGAACTGGCCGACGAGCTCAATCGCGAGATCGTCAGCAACGACGCGGACTACTGCATTCCGGCGGAATTATTACGCGATGAATTGCAGGAACGCATCAGCGCGTTCTTCAATCATCACAAGGTCGTGGTCGAAATCGATCCGAACCTGATTGCGAAAGCCGCCGCCGGGCCGACGCGCATACGCCTGCGCTCGGCGACGTGTTTTTCCGAATACGACAAGCACCAGTTGCTCGAACACGAAGCCTTCGTGCATTCGCTCACCGCGCTCAACGGCCGCGAACAGCCGAACCTGGGTTCGCTTGCGCTCAGTTCGCCGCGCATCACCGCGACTCAGGAAGGTCTGGCGACGTTTGCCGAACTGATGTCCGGCTCGATCGACATCGGCCGGATGAAGCGCATCTCGTTGCGCATCATCGCCATCGACAAGGCACTCAACGGCGCGGATTTTGTCGAGGTGTTCAAGTTCTTTCTGGACTCCGGCCAGACCGACGCGGACAGTTTCACTTCGGCGATGCGTGTGTTCCGCGGCGCGCCGCTGACCGGCGGCTGCGCGTTCACCAAGGACACCGTGTATCTGCACGGTTTACTGTCGGTGCACACCTTCTTCCGCTGGGCGCTGAAGAACCAGAAGCTGCAACTGTGCCGCAACCTGTTCGCCGGCAAGATGACCCTGCACGACGTGATTGCACTGGAGCCGTATTTCGCGTCCGGTTACATTGCCGCGCCGTTGTACTTGCCGCCGTGGGTGCAGCATGTGAACGGCATGGCCGGAACGCTGGCGTTTTCGTTGTTCGCCAACAAGATCCGTCTGGACCGGGTCGAGGCTGAGGATCTGGTGTTGGGCGTGTGATCTTTTGGCGCAAGAGCAAGCGATTGCCGTTTCAACCCGAGCAGCCTGATGGTATCGCGTCAGGTCCACCCAAGCGACGCGCTTTTCCGGAACGGTTTCACCCCCGGCGATTGCCCGTGCTGTGCTGTGCTAAGCTCGCAAACCCGCACTGGATGCGGGTTTGCGAGTCTGTATACCATGTCCTCCGCCGACGAACTCAAGCAAGCCGCCCTCGACTATCACCGCCGTCATCCGTTCGGCAAAATCAAGGTCGCGCCGACTAAACCGCTGGTAACCCAGCGCGATCTGTCGCTGGCGTATTCGCCCGGCGTGGCCGCGGCCTGCGAGGCCATCGTCGCCGATCCGGGCGAGGTCTCCACGCTCACGGCGCGCGGCAATCTGGTCGCCGTCATCACCAATGGCACCGCCGTACTCGGTCTTGGCCCGATCGGTCCGCTCGCGGCCAAACCCGTGATGGAAGGCAAAGGTGTACTTTTCCAGAAATTCGCCGGCATTGACGTGTTCGACATCGAGATCGACGAACGCGATCCGCAGAAACTCGTCGACATCATCGCCGCGCTGGAGCCGACATTCGGCGGCATCAATCTCGAGGACATCAAGGCACCGGAGTGTTTCGAGGTCGAGCGCAACTTGCGCGCGAGGGTCAAGATTCCGGTTTTCCACGATGACCAACACGGCACCTCGATCATCGTCGGTTCGGCCGTGATCAACGCACTGCACGTCGTCGGCAAGAAAATCGGCGAGGTGAAGATCGCCTCCACCGGCGCTGGCGCGGCCGGTATCGCTTGTCTCGACATGCTGGTGCAGCTTGGGGCCAAACCCGAAAACATCCTGGTCGCCGACCGCATTGGCGTGCTCTACAAGGGTCGCCGCGAGGACATGGACGCAGCCAAGCAGCGTTACGCACGCGACACGTCCGCACGCACGCTGGCCGACATCATCAAGAGTGCGGATATCTTTCTCGGCCTGTCCGCCGGTGGTGTGCTGACCCAGGCGATGGTGGCGACGATGGCGGCGCAGCCGATCATTCTCGCGCTGGCCAATCCAACGCCGGAGATTCTGCCGGAGCTGGCCAAGCAAGTGCGCCCCGACGCGATCATCGCCACCGGGCGCTCGGATTATCCGAATCAGGTCAACAATGCGCTGTGCTTTCCCTACATCTTCCGCGGCGCGCTGGATGTCGGCGCGACCACGATCAACGAGGCGATGAAGGTCGCCTGCGTGCACGCGATCGCCGAACTGGCGCGACGCGAATTGTCCGATGTCGCCGCGCGCGCCTATGGCGACCAACTGTTTTCGTTCGGGCCGGAATACCTGATCCCGCAGCCGTTCGATCCGCGCCTGCTGGTATCGCTGGCGCCTGCCGTGGCCAAGGCGGCGATGGATTCGGGCATCGCCACGCGGCCGATCACGGACTTGGCCGCCTACCGCGAACGCCTGAGCCAGTTCGTGTTCCGCACCGGCTTGTTGATGAAGCCGGTGTTCGATCGCGCGCGCGCCGAACCCAAGCGCGTGGTTTATGCTGAAGGCGAGGAAGACACCATCCTGCGCGCGGTGCAGCATCTGGTCGACGAACGCATGGCCAAACCGATCTTGATCGGACGCCCGGCGGTAATCGAACGCCGGATCACGCGCTTGGGTCTGCGCATCCGCGCCGGCGAGCACTTCGAGTTGTGCAATGTCGACGAAGACCCGCGTTTCAATGATTACTGGAACCTCTACCTGCGCTTGAACGAACGCCGCGGCATCACGCCGTCGCTGGCCAAATCGCTGGTGCGCTCGCGGCCGACCCTGATCGCGGCGCTGATGGTCGCGCGTGGTGAAGCCGATGCGATGATCTGCGGTATCGTCGGCCGTTATCAGCGTCAACTGCGTCACATACTTGATGTACTGCCGCTGGATGCCGGCGTCAGTGCCGCCGCGGCGATGACCGCGGTGCAAAACGACCGCGGCACGTACTTCTTCGTCGACACCCATGTGCAACTCGATCCGACGGCCGAGCAGATCGCCGAAGCGACCTTGCAGGCGGTGCTGCGCCTGAAGCTGTTTGGCATCACGCCGCGCGTTGCCCTGTTGTCGCATTCGAATTTCGGCAGTCACAACAATGCCAGCGCAGCGAAGATACGGCGCGTGCTGGAACTGGTGCAGGCAAAGGATCCGCGTCTGGAGATCGACGGCGAAATGCAGGCCGATACCGCGCTGAACGAGGAAATCCGCGCACGCATTTTTCCGAATTCGTCACTGCACGGCCGTGCCAATGTGTTCGTGTTTCCGAATATGGATTCGGCCAATATCGCCTACAACATGGTGCGCCAGCTCACCGAAGGCGTTGCCATCGGCCCGATCCTGATGGGCGTGTCGAAGCCGGCGCATGTGCTCACGCCGGCCTCGACCGTGCGCCGCGTGGTCAACGTCACCGCGATCGCCTGTGTCGAGGCACAGATTCGGGCGCAGCAGAACGCCGGATAGCGCGCCGGCCAAAAAATCGACGCGGCCCGCATGCATCGCTACACTGGCACAATGCAACCGGAAGCAATCAGCGGGCGCCTGCGTGCGTCGTGTGGAGAGAACTCATGAACCCCCTCAGCGACATTCTCAACCAGGATCCCGATCCGGCCGAAACCCGCGAGTGGCTCGAATCCATCGATGCGGTGATTGGCGTCGAAGGCACCGAGCGCGCACATTTTCTGCTGGAAAAGCTCGTCGACGAAACGCGCCGATCCGGTGGCTATCTGCCATTTTCGCCGACCACCGAATACGTCAACACGATTCCGCCGCATCTGGAGGCCAAGATGCCCGGCGATCCGACAATGGAATGGCGCATCCGTTGCCTGATCCGCTGGAATGCGATGGCAATGGTGGTGCGTGCGAATCGCAAGCCGGGCGAACTCGGCGGACACATCGCCAGCTTTGCTTCGTCGGCGACGCTGTTCGATGTCGGCTTCAATCATTTCTGGCACGCGCCGAGCGCGGAGCATCCGGGCGATCTGATTTTCCATCAGGGCCATTCCAGTCCCGGCGTGTACGCGCGTTCGTTCCTTGAAGGCCGGCTGGGCGAGGATCAGCTCGATCTGTTCCGCATGGAAGTCGTCGGCCACGGCCGTGCGCTGTCGTCGTATCCGCATCCGTGGCTGATGCCGGATTACTGGCAGGTGCCGACGGTGTCGATGGGTCTGGGCCCGATCCAGGCGATCTATCAGGCGCAGTTCTGGAAATATCTGGAAGCGCGCGGACTGATGCCGAAGACCAACCGCAAGGTCTGGTGCTTCCTTGGCGACGGCGAGTGCGACGAACCAGAGTCCCTTGGCGCGATTTCGCTCGGCGGACGCGAACACCTGGATAACCTGATCTTCGTCATCAACTGCAATATGCAGCGCCTGGACGGCCCAGTGCGCGGCAACGGCAAGATCATCCAGGAACTCGAAGGCGTGTTCCGCGGCGCCGGCTGGAACGCGCTCAAGGTGCTGTGGGGCAGCTATTGGGATCCATTGCTCGCGCGCGACGACAAGGGTCTGCTGCGCAAGGTGATGATGGATACAGTCGACGGCGAATACCAGGCCTGCAAGGCTTTTGGCGGCGCCTACACACGCGAACATTTCTTCGGAAAATATCCGGAAACGCTGGAGATGGTGCGCAATCTTTCCGACGACGACATCTGGCGTCTGAACCGCGGCGGCCATGATCCGCACAAAGTCTACGCGGCCTATCATGCGGCGGTGAACACCACCGGCATGCCGACCGTGATTCTGGCGAAAACCGTCAAGGGTTACGGCATGGGTCTGGCCGGCGAGTCGATGAACATCTCGCACCAGGCCAAGAAGATGGACGACGAAGCGGTGCGCGCGTTCCGCGACCGTTTCCGCATTCCGGTCGCCGACGACAAACTGGCCGACGTACCGTACTACCATCCAGGCAAGGATTCGCCGGAAGTGAAATACATGCTCGAGCGCCGCGCCGCGCTCGGTGGCTTTTTGCCGCAGCGCCGACGCAAGGCGACCACGGCGTTGCCGGCGCCGGAACTGTCCGCGTTCGAGTCGATCACCAAGGGCACCGGCGAGCGCGAAATCTCGACCACGATGGCCTTGGTGCGCGGCATGAATCTGTTGTTGCGCGACAAGGTCATCGGTCCGCACGTCGTGCCGATTGTCGCCGATGAAGCGCGCACCTTCGGCATGGAAGGCATGTTCCGCCAGATCGGCATCTATGCGCCGTTCGGACAGAAGTACAAGCCGCAGGACGCGGATCAATTGATGTATTACCGCGAATCGGAATCCGGTCAGGTGCTGCAACAAGGCATCAGCGAACCCGGCGCGATGGCGAGCTGGATGGCCGCGGCCAGCAGTTATTCGATTTCCGATCAGCCGATGCTGCCGTTCTACATCTATTACTCAATGTTCGGTTTCCAGCGCGTTGGCGATCTGGCCTGGGCCGCGGGCGATATGCGCTGCCGCGGTTTCCTGATCGGCGGCACCTCCGGCCGCACCACGCTCAACGGCGAGGGATTGCAGCACGAAGACGGCAACTCGCATGTCATCGCCGGGATGATTCCGAACTGCCACGCTTACGATCCGACGTTCTCGTACGAAGTGGCGGTGATCCTGCAGGACGGCATCCGCCGCATGTTGCACGAGCAGCAGGATTGCTATTACTACGTCACCGTGATGAACGAAAATTACGCTCATCCCGACATGCCGAAAGGCTGTGAGGACGGCATCATCAAAGGCATGTATTTGCTCAGGGATGCGGGCAAGGCAAAGAAGAACGAGCCGCGCGTGCAACTGCTCGGCAGCGGCACCATCCTGCGTGAAGTCATCGCCGCAGCAGACTTGCTGGAGAAGGAATTCGGCGTCAGCGCCGATATCTGGAGCTGCCCGAGTTTTTCCGAACTGCGCCGCGACGGCTTCGATTGCGAACGCTGGAACCGACTGCATCCGGAAAGCGCAGCGCGTGCGTCGCACGTCGCGGCGTGCCTGACCGATCGCGCCGGGCCGGTCGTGGCCGCCACCGACTACGTGCGCGAATACGCCGACCAGATTCGCGCCTTTATCCCGGAAGGGAAAAAGTATACCGTCCTCGGCACCGACGGCTTCGGCCGCAGCGACACGCGCGAACACCTGCGCAGCTTCTTCGAAGTCGATCGCTACTGGATCGCCCAGACCACCATCACCGCACTCGCTGCCGAAGGCAAGATGAGCGCCAAGGATGTCGCGCGCGCGATCAAGACGTGGAAGATCGATACGGACAAGGCGAATCCGGTGGGGGTTTGATGGCCGTCCCGACTTTCGAGGTGTTCCGGGTTCCGTTGTTGCGGCGTCTGGAAGACGACAGGGAACACCGCATGACGGAACTCTACGAAATGTTGGCAGACGATTTGCGCTTGTCGGATAACGACCGTAGCGAGATGCTCGCCAGCGGCAGTCAACCGGTCTACAAGAATCGCATTTCCTGGGCGCGCACCTTCCTGAAAAAAGCCGGCCTCATCGATCAGCCGACGCGAGGATTCGTACGCATCACCGATCGTGGTCGCGAAGCATTACGCGCACAGCGTCCAATCGACAATGCCTATCTGTCGCAATTTCCGGAGTTCGTCGAATTCTTCCGTGGCCCGCGTCGTAACGGTGAAACCACTACGGTCGTTAATGATTTAGATGCAGAGACGCCCGAAGACACGCTGAATCGTATCCATCGCCAATTGCGCGACGATCTGGCACGCGAGCTGCTCGATCGCATCAAGGCGTCGCCACCGGCGTTCTTCGAGCGACTCGTCGTCGATCTGATGATCAAGATGGGCTACGGCGGATCGCGCGAGGATGCGGGAAAAACCGTCGGCCGTTCCGGCGATGGCGGCATTGATGGTGTGATCAACGAGGATCGACTTGGCCTCGACGTGATTTATCTGCAAGCCAAGCGCTGGGAAAACTCCGTGGGCCGCCCCGTGGTACAGGGTTTCGTCGGCAGCCTCGCCGGCAAGCGCGCCAACAAGGGTGTGCTCATCACCACGTCCACCTTTACCCAGGATGCGCGCGATTACGTCGAAACCATCGGCGCCAAGGTTGTGCTTATTGATGGCGAATCCCTCGGCACGCTGATGATCCAGTACGGCTTGGCTGTGACGACCGTCGCGAGTTACGACATCAAGCGTGTTGATTCCGATTACTTCGACGAGTAAGTAATGCCACATGCGCAAACGCCAAATCCGCTAGTGAACGACGCTTTCGAGTCAGGTGGACTGAGAAATTACCGTTTTCTCCAACGCCTGCAAGTGCTACCGTTCGTCGATGCGCTGATCCTGTACGGTTCGCGCGCGCGCGGTGACCACCGCGAACGCTCGGATATCGATCTGGCGGTGCTGGCACCGCGAGCAAGCGATAAGCAGTGGCGTGAGGTACTGGAGATCGTCGACAACGCCGATACGCTGCTGACGATCGACTGCGTGCGGCTCGACGCGTTGCCGGTAAACGACCCACTACGTGTCAACATTGAGCGCGAAGGCGTGAGTTTGTCCAGAAGGCCGAACGCATGAATGCCGAAGATCGCATTGCCGAGTTTCGCCGTGCAACCGAACGGCTTGCCGAAGCGCTGGCGGCGGGAGACGCCAATCCGTTGTTCGTGGATGCGGCAATCCAGCGCTTCGAATTTTGCGTGGAGCTGGCATGGAAATCGTTGCGCGAAGTGCTTGCGCGCGATCACGGTGTGAACGTGGCCTCGCCCAAGCCTGCGCTGCAGGAAGCCTACCGTCTGCATCTGATCGACGACGAAGCGGTCTGGCTCGACATGCTGCGCGATCGCAACTTGTGTGTGCATACCTATCGCGAAGCGCTGGCACGCGAAATCTATCAACGCCTTCCGCGTTATGCGAAGCTGCTGGCGCAACTGGCCGCGCGGCTTTGACGTAAGTGCAGGCGGCTTGCCTATCGCGGCCGCGATCGCTTCAACGCCGGATCGATCCGATCCAGATCAGCCTGGACTTGTTCCGGGCTGCGCTCGTAGACGATTTCGCGACCGAGTGCCTTGCCGGAAAACGCGGTCTGGTTCGGCGTCGGCGCGAGATCGCACTTGACGCTGTGCACGCCGGCGCCGAGTACCACGGTGATGCGATGTGCGTGCTTGCTCAGCACGACGACATCCATGGTCTTGCCGGTTTCGGTGATGCGTACTGTGATCTTTTCGATGTCCATGCTCGTCCGCTCGGCAAGGTGAATCCGATGTATCAGGCCGCACGCAGTCTACATGGTGGCCGATGTCGGGGCTGGATTGTTCCAGCCGGGAGCGTAAGAATCCACTCTATTCGTTGGTCTTGTTGTGCAGTATGTGCAAAGGAATACTGACGATGCTGCGCCAACTCTTCATCACGGGATTGCTCATGATTACCACGACCCTCGCCGCCAACGCGGTGGAAACGCCCGCGCCGACGGGCGCGGCAACCAGCGAAATGTTTACCCTCGGCGGCGGCTGTTTCTGGTGTCTGGATGCGGTGTTCGAGGAATTGAAGGGCGTGGTCAGCGTGGAGTCCGGCTATGCGGGCGGCCACGTCGCGAATCCGGATTATGAGCAGGTGTCGAGTGGTACGACTGGCCATGCCGAAGTCGTGCAGATCACCTTCGATCCGCGCGTTGTCAGCCGCGATGTCGTGTTGCAGGCGTTCTTCACCATTCACGATCCGACCACCTTGAATCGGCAAGGCAACGATGTCGGCACACAATACCGTTCGATCGCGTTCTATCGCAATGCCGAACAGAAGGCGGCGATCGAGAAAGCAATTGCCGCCGCCGGACAGGAATGGCACGGCAAGATCGTCACCGAAGTCGGGCCGTTCACGCAGTTCTACAAAGCGGAGAACTATCACCAGGAATATTTCAAGCTGCACGGCGAGCAGCCGTATTGCCAACTGGTGGTCGCGCCGAAAGTCGCGAAATTCCGCAAGCTTTTCCATAATCGTCTAAAATAGGCGAGCCGCAAGCGAACAAATTCGCGCGTGGCAGTTCGACTCACTCCACGGCGAATTGCTCGCTTGACGATGGTACAACTTACCAACCGAAGCACATGGATACCTAAGGTTGGCATTGCGTCGGCACAATACGCCGCGGCGTTGGCGCCGTCTGTAGTGCACGTCACTGGATCGACGCTACTTGCGCTGCGAATCATCCGCTGCCCCTGCGGAAGTTTCCTGCGTTATAAACATTGTTGCGGCAAACTGGCCAGTCATCTTGTGCCTGATGTGGCGCCCGCTGCGACGCCTGCTGCATTCGCCGGTTCCTTACCCGCTACGGTAATCCTTGAACGCGCTCTGGACTTGTTGCAAGTCGGTGAAGCCGTCAAGGCTGTCGAACTATTGATGCACCTGCGACCGAATAATATCGCCAACGTATGGTTTGCCCTGCAGGCTGGTGATGCTTACCGGCATATGTATCTGCTGCGGCCCGCCATCGAAATGTTGCAACGTGCGGTTGAACTCGATCGTGGCTTCCATGAAGCGGTGATGGCCTACGATGAGTGCCGCCACCAACTGTTTCGTGAGCGCGCCTGGCATTTGGCGGCTCGGCCCCTGCAACTTTTGCTCGATCGCCTGAACGCGCGCGCGCGCCCGGCTTGGGTTAGCGCAGTCCGTCACGTTCACATCGTCTGCAAATTGGACGCAATCGGTGGCACCGAGCGGCGAGCATTGAATCTGTATCGCTGGTTGTCGGACCATGCACGCGTTACGTTGTGGTCGACGGAACCGGTGCTGCCGCGCTTTCTTGCTGATCTTCCCATTCGACAAATTACGCGCGACGACGCACCGTCGGACGGGGTCCTGGCCTTGATCGGAACCTATTTCCCCTGCGGCGACTGGCTGGAGAAAGCGGCGTTCGAGCGCGTCGTCATTTGCCACAACCTTACCGAGCAATACCCGAGTCTGATGCAGCGTCTGGTGCAGATCGAGCAGAACCCCGCGCATCCGCAAGTCGCGCTCACGTTTCCGTCCGAGCTGTTCAAGGCGACCACTGGCTTGCCGGGTCGCGTTGAATACCCCTTTGTGGATACAGACCTGTTTCGACGTGGCAAACCACCTACCCTTGGCGCGCATCTGGTCATTGGCCGGCATGGCCGTGCCTACCCACTGAAATTCCATCCCAACGATCCGTCGTTCTTCCGCGCCTTGATGGCGCGTGGACATAAGGTGAGGATTCTTGGCGGAACCATCATCGCCAACGCGTTTGCGCGCGAGACGGAAGAGACCCGGCCCGAGTTGCTTGCGCTAGGCGCCGAACAACCACGGGATTTTCTGGAAAGCCTCGATGTATTCATCTACCGCAAGCATCCGGAGCTTTTCGAGACGGGCGGTACCGTCATTCTCGAGGCGATGGCGATGGCCTTGCCGGTCATCGTATTCCGTGAACGATGCGGGTGTGCGGAATTGATCGAGCATGGCCAAAACGGATTCCTGGTCGATGACGAAACGCAGGCCATCGAATTGGTTGATCATTTGGCTGTCGACCACGCCTTGCGCGAGCAGATGGGACAAGCCGCCCGCGCTACCATTGTCGAATTGATGCGCAAGCAAGATTCCGCCTTGATCGAGTACTACCTGGGATTGCCGGAAAGCTCGGCGGATCCAATGCCAGCGCGGGCGTGATACGCGTTGCCTGCGCTCATTCCCGGCCTTGTGCATCTGCAGGCTTGAACAAATCCGGTTGCGGCAGTTCGTCTGCCGCATGGAAATTGTGCAGGCCCACGCCGACGAGTCGGTAAAGCGTTGTATCCGGCAACTCGACGCGCGTGCGCAAGGATGCGGCAATTTCCACAAATTCATTTTCTGATTGCGGTGGCGCCGGCGGCGTGTGGCTGCGGGTCAGAATGTGGAAATCCGCGGTCTTGAGTTTCAGCACGATGGTGCGGCCGATGCGTTCGGTCTTGCGCGCGGCGGCCCAGGTCTTGACCGCCAGTTCGCGAATCATCGGTTCGATGGCCTCCAGCGGCTGATCCTGCGCGAACGTGTCCTCGGCCGAAATCGATTGCACCGGCTGATCCGGGTCAACGGCGCGCTCGTCGATACCAAACGCCAGTTCGTGCAAGCGCCGGCCGTAGCGGCCAAAGCGCTGTTCCAGTTCGTGCACATCGACGCGACGCAAATCCGCACAGGTGCGCAGGCCGAGCGCGGCGAGTTTGGCGTCCATCACCTTGCCTACACCGGGAATTTTCGCCACCGGCAGCGGCGCGAGAAAGGCCTCGACTTCGTGCGGGCGAACCACATACAGCCCATCGGGTTTTCGCCAATCCGAGGC
>JANWJJ010000030.1 GCA_025451955.1 Rudaea sp.
CGCGTGGCGGCAAAAATCTCGCGGCTGCGCGGATGCGACCACCAGTTGCCGCGCAACGTTTCGCCCGCCACGGCTTCGGTCAGCACAGGAATGCTGCCGCGACGAGCGGCTTCGCAGACGACGCCGTAGCGCTCGACGAAGACCAGGGCTTGCGCCGGCGTCATGCCTTCGGTTTTTTGCGCCGCTCGTGTTGCCATAGCACCTCGCCGTGGCCCGATGCGCGCGCCAGTACGCGCGCGAGCACGAACAACAGATCCGACAGGCGATTGAGGTAGCGCACCGCTTCCGGCCGCACCGTTTCCGATCGCGTCAACGTCACGACTTCGCGTTCGGCGCGCCGGCATACCGTGCGTGCGACGTGACAGCACGCCGCCGCCATGCCGCCACCGGGCAGGATGAATTCCTTGAGCATCGGCAAATCGGCATTGAAGCCATCGAGCGTGGTTTCCAGACGTTCGATATCGGCGTCATGGATCATCGCCATGCCGGGAATGCACAGTTCGCCGCCGAGGTCGAATAGATCATGCTGGATTTGCGTGAGCGTCTCGCGCACCGGCGCGGGAATATTCTGTTCAAAATCGGCCTGCGCCAGTACCACGCCGATGGCGCTGTTGAGTTCGTCGACCGTGCCGTAAGCGGCGACCCGCGCGGAATCCTTGGGTACACGCGCACCGTCGCCGAGGCCGGTGGTGCCGTCGTCGCCGGTTTTTGTGTAGATTTTGCTTAGCCGGTTGCCCACGCTCTCAGCCCGTCATTCCCGCGAAGGCGGGAATCCAGTTCTTTCTTTGACCGCATCCTGCATATTCCGCTCGCTTCCCACGAGCGTGTAACTTTTCTTTGCTTGTGCAAAGAAAAGTCACCAGAAGAAAGCACACCCCGGCGCCGCGCTATCAAGTTGCCAGCCGTCCTCTTCGAGACTGGTGAGGAACGGTTTGCTCATCCGCATCGCATTTTCATGCTGTTGCGGCGTTTAACCCCGCCCACCTTCTCCGCATCACCTCAAATCCGCCGAACAAAATCGCACTCCACACCAGCGTCCCGGCGAGCCAGCCTTTGAGGAACGGAATGGCGGCGACGTAGCAGGAAACGATGCCGGCGCGGCAATAGGCGGTGTCGCCCATCAGCCATTCGGCGAAACTGACGACAGCGAAAAACATCAGCGATCCGGCGATGCCGCAACCGGCGACGCGCAGTACAGAAACCTTGTCGCGCAGGCTGAAGCCGAGCAGCACGCTGGCGGCGATGCAGGCGTAGATCACCGGAATCAGCGGATGCAGGCCGATGATCAGGTCGGCAAGAAACATCGCGGCCAGCGGCACGATGAAGGCCAGGCGGCGATCGCTGAAGTAGGCGCCGCCGAACAGGGCGATCGCTTCGACCGGGGTGAAGTTGTAGGGGAACACGCCGGGGAAATAGAAGATGACCAGGCGCACGCCGACGGCAAACGCGATCATCGCGATCAATATGCCGGTGCGTGGCGACAGGATGTTGCTTTGTGGAAAATGTTGCATTGCGGGTGTCTCCATCATTTCACGGCGCTTATTCGTTCTCGAAGCGCGAGGCATTGACATAGCATACTTCAAACTGCCCGCCGCGTGAGCGTACGCGTGCGGCGTGGGCGTGATCGATGCGCAGCGCGAAAGCGCGCGACGGCGGCAATCCCAGCGCGTGGCAGAGCACGGCGCGGATCGAGCCGGCGTGGGCCACGGCCAGCACGGTGTCCTCGTCGCGGGTCGAACTCAGCAGGGACGATAGCCAGGCACCGGTGCGGCGGATCACATCCGAGAAGCTTTCGCCGCCTGGTGCTTCCTGAATCACCCAGTTATTGGCCCAGTGCTCGTAGCGCGCGCCATCGCTGCGCACGACCTCGTCCCAGCGCTTGCCGTCCCATTCGCCGAGATTCACCTCGCGCAGGCGCGCGTCGCTCAGTGGCTCGATCGCAAAGCGTGCGGCAAAGATGGCGGCGGCCTGCTGCGCGCGCTTCAGGTCGCTGGAGAACAGGAAACGCGGTGCCGCTTCCGTCCACGTTGCCGCCAGCTGCTGCACGGAGCCGAAACCTTCGGCCGACAAAGGCGCGTCGGTCTGGCCCAGGCACAGGCCGGGCGCAGCATCGACATCGCCGTGGCGGACGAGGATCAAGTCCATGTTCGAGTCCAGCAAAAGGTGACACAGCGTAGCATTTTGAAGCAGTATCATTGCTGCATGAACGATATTCACGACGTCCTGATCATCGGCGGCGGCCTCGTCGGCGCGAGCCTGGCGATCGCGCTCGACGGCGCCGGTCTGCGCGTGGCCTTGGTCGAGGCCGCGCCGCCGCGCGTGGATCTGCAGCCCAGCCATGACGAACGCAACCTGGCCCTGGCGCGGGCGACGGTGAACGCGCTGACCGCACTGGGCGTGTGGGAAACCTGCGGCGCGCGCGCCACGTCGATCCGCAAAATCCATATCAGCCGCCAAGGCGAATTCGGCGCGGTGCGGATGAATGCCGTTTCCCACGGCGTCGATGCCTTCGGCGCCGTACTGCCGGCGCGTGAACTGGGTAAT
Source organism: Rudaea sp. (assembly GCA_025451955.1). GTDB lineage: Bacteria > Pseudomonadota > Gammaproteobacteria > Xanthomonadales > Rhodanobacteraceae > Rudaea. The sequence continues at coordinate 2,545 of JANWJJ010000030.1, forward strand.
GGCCTACTTGTCCGGCTCGATGTCTGCCGCGGATTGACGCGCTACGCGCCCGCGAAACTCGAGGCCATCGGTACGGACGACGCTGCGATCACGGCGACATTGTCGACGGCCGACGGCCAGATCCGGCTGCGTACGCGCCTGCTGGTCGGCGCGGACGGCACGGCGTCGTGCGTGCGTTCCGCCCTCGGCATCGAAGTGGAAAATGTGGATTATGCGCAAACCGCGTTTGTGACCACGATGACGCCGCAGCATGCACTCGATGGCTGCGCGTACGAGCGCTTTACAGCCACCGGCCCGGTCGCCCTGCTGCCTTTGGCCGAACGCCGTGCCGGTGTGGTGCTGACGGTACCGACCGTCGACGCCGCTCATGTCGGTGCACTGGACGATGCCGGATTCGCTGACCTGCTGCACGCACGCTTCGGCTGGCGCCTCGGCCGCCTGAGCCGGCCAGGCAAGCGCGTCTCGTATCCGCTCAAGCGCGTGCAATCGCAACGGCTGACCGCGCAGCGCGCGGTGCTGATCGGCAATGCCGCACAGACCCTGCATCCGATCGGTGCACAGGGTTTCAATCTTGGACTGCGCGATGCCTTGACCCTGGCCGAGTTGCTGATCGATGCCGCCGAGGCGGGCAGCGATCCCGGCGATGTCGCCCTGCTTTCCGCCTACGCCGAACGTCGCCGCGAAGATCGCGCCGGCACGATTGCGATGAGCGACGGCTTGGCACGCTGGACCGCCAACGAATCTCCGCCGCTCAAACTGCTGCGCTCACTGGGGTTGCTGGCACTGGATCGTGTGCCACCGCTGCAAGCCGCGCTGGCGCGGCGCGGCATGGGTTTTCGTGGCAAGGTTCCGCGACTCGCCCTCGGGCGACATCCATGAGTCCGCGCAATACATACGATGTCGCCGTGGTCGGCGCCGGTATGGTCGGCGCAGCGCTGGCTCTGACTCTCGCATGCGAAGGATTCGATGTCGCCGTAGTCGAGCCACGTGCGCCCGCGCCGTGGCGCGTTGAGGACGAAGTCGATTTGCGCGTCGTCGCGCTGGCACCATCATCGGCGCAGCTGTTCGGACGTCTGGACGTATGGAAGTCCATCGTTGCCGCGCGCGCCTGTGCATACCGGCGCATGCGTGTCTGGGATGCGCTGGCGCCGGGAAAACTGGATTTCGACGCGGCTGATAACGGCGCAGCGGCGCTTGGCTGGATCGTCGAGAATCGCTTGATCCAGCACGTGCTGTGGCAGGCGCTGCAAAACGACGGGCGCATCGCCTTGCATTGCCCGGCGAAAGTCGTGGCAACCGAAACTTCCGCGGATCGGCGCACGCTCGCACTTGATGATGGGGCCTCGGTGTCGGCGCGGCTGGTCGTTGCCGCAGACGGCGCGGACTCTGCTCTGCGCAGCATGGCCGGTATCGCCACGCGCGATCGCGATTACGCGCAACGTGCGATCGTTGCCCACGTCGCCACCGAACGGGCGAATGAATCCACGGCGTGGCAGCGATTTCTGCCGGGCGGCACGCTTGCCTTCCTGCCGCTGGCCGACGGACGCAGCTCGATTGTCTGGTCGGTGCCGAATGCGGAAGCCGAACGCCTACTAACGCTGGACGATGCGCGGTTTTGTGCCGAACTCGGCGCCGCATTCGACTTTCGCCTCGGCACGATCACGGCGACTACGCCCAGGGCCGCTTTCCCGCTGCGCATGCGCGTGGCCGAGCGTTACCTCGCACCGCGTCTTGCCCTGATCGGCGACGCCGCGCATGTCGTGCATCCGCTAGCCGGGCAGGGTGTCAATCTGGGTTTGCGCGACGTGGCCGAGTTGGCGGCTGTCCTGATTGCGGCGCGGAGTGTAAAAAGAGATTTTGCCGCAGAATCCACATTGCGCCAGTTCGAGCGCCGCCGACGTAGCGACAACGCGCTGTCGGCACATTCCTTTGATGCGATCCAGCGCGTATTCGCCAGCGCGGCAATACCGATGGCGGGATTGCGCGGTGCGGCGCTCGCCGTGGTCGACAGGATCGCGCCACTGAAACGGTTGTTTGCCGATCACGCGGCAGGGCGCTGAAAATTTCCAGGCGTCATCCCGTCTTCTCGCCCGACCGCCACGCGATCCAGGCACCAATCAGCGCCGATAGATACGGAATCGCCTGTGCGCAAAGGATGGCGATCCACAGTTTGCCTTCGAGGTAATTGATGCCGACGGCGTGGGCCATACCGGCAATGCCCAGCGCGATGGCGATGAACATCAGCAGTTCTTCCTGCACCGCGGCGAACGGATTCGGGCGCTTGCCGATGCGCCGGCTTTTCGCTGTGCGCACGAATTCGCCGTGCTTTTTCCACAGGCCGAGATAGATGCCGCGCGCGATCGCGTGGCTTAAACCCATGCTGGCGATCGATGCGGCGAGGGTGTCTTTCCACGAACACGGCACGCGCACGCGATACAAGATGATGCCGAACGCGGCCTTGAATACGAAAAAGCCCAAAATGGGATAAATAAACAAATCCAAAGGAAGATTGAAATACTCGGGCAGGCCGATCATGCCAGCGGTCCAGGCCAGTGCGAGCAAGGTGAAGGCCAGATGCAGGGCATCGGCGAACCACGAAAACCAGCCGGTGAGGAAGTGGAAGCGCTGGCCGCCCGACAACGGGCCGCGTTCGGTCATCCAGTGCCAGCGTGCCTTGAGGATCTGCATTGCACCGAAGGCCCAGCGGTAGCGCTGCGATTTGTACGCGGTGAAATCCGCCGGCGTGAGTCCGCGGCCCATGATTTCATCGACGTAGATGGTGTCGTAGCCGGCGTGCATCAGGCGCAGACCGAGTTCGGCGTCTTCGCAGATCGTCCATTCGCTCCACGCGCCGGTGGCTTCGAGCGCGCCGCGGCGGACCATGGTCATGGTGCCGTGCTGGATGATCGCGTTGCGTTCGTTGCGATGGTGCATGCCGATGCGGAAAAAGCCGTCGTATTCCCAATTCGCCATGCGCCGGAACGCATTGTGTTCCCAGTCGCGATGCGCCTGCGGGCATTGCACCACGGCGACTTTCGGATCGGCGAAATAACCCGTGAGTGCGCGCAGCCAGTCGGCACGCACGACGTAATCGGCGTCGATGGCGGCGATCACGTCGGCGCGCGGATCGGTTTGCTTCAGGCCGAAATTTAGCGCGCCGGCCTTGAAGCCGGGCCACGGATTCAGGTGGAAAAAGCGGAACTTGTCGCCGAGCTTTTTGCAATGTTCCTCGACCGGCTGCCAAACCTCGTCGCGCTTGGTGTTGTTGTCGATCACCAGCACCTCGAAGTTTTGGTAATCGAGCGCAGCGAGCGAATCGAGGGTGAGGATCACCATTTCCGGTGGTTCGTTGCAGCAGGCCAGATGGATCGACACGAACGGTTGCGGATCGCCGGGTTTCGGATCGAGCAAGGTGAATTCACGCAGCCAGCGTTGGCGCCAAAGTACTTCGGTGAACTCGAAACCGTTGATCAGCAAAATCAGGATGATCGCAACCTGGGCCGGCGCGAGGATCAACAACATCGTCCAGTCGAATGGATCGAGATAGAACGCGTACGGCAGCGTCGCCGACCACACCAGCAGCGATGCCGAAAGCTGGATCAGCATGCAGAAAAACACCAGACCGATGGTCTTGAAGCGGATGAAATGGCGCGCGAACCAGAACATTGGCAGCAAGGCCAGCAGACAGGCCAGGCTGGCTTTCCACGGCCATGCGGGGTCCTCGATTACATTGCCGGTGAGCGCGAATTTCGGCTGGCGATCGGCGCCGAACATACCCCAGTAAGCACCGACGCGGCCCTCGAAAGGTTCCTTCCACGGCTGGTCGAAGGCTTCCATCAGGTAGTAATCGAAATGCCGTTCCGCGGCGACGTTGAGCCATTGGCGGATGAACAGCGCTTCATCGGCGACCGATGCAGTGGCGCCCTTGATGCGATCGCCGGAGGAAGGCCAGCCGATTTCGCCGATGACGATATGCTTGCCCGGAAACGCGCTTTGCAACTGGTAATAGCGCATCAGCACTTGCAGGCCGATGGCATCCTTGCGCGGATAGCCTTCCCAGTACGGCAGCAGATGCACGGTGATGAAATCGACGTGCTTGGCCAGTTGCGGATACTTCAGCCAGATGTGCCAGGGCTCAGCAGTGGACACCGGCACCTTGACCTGGGCGCGCACACGATCGATGTAGCCGATGAGCGAATCCACGCCCATATCGTTGCGCAGCAGGGTTTCATTGCCGACGATGACGCGGTCGATGTTGTCGTTGGCGTGCACCGAATCGACCAAAGCCGCGATCTCATCGTCGTTGCGCTGGCTGCGGGTATCCAGGAAGGCGCCGGCCAGCACTTTCATGTTGTACTTTTTCGCGATCGCGGGAATCGCCGGATTTTCCAGTGCCGAATACGTACGGATCCGGTCGCTGCTCTGCGACAGGAGCTTCAAATCCGCATCGATTTCGTCGGTGGTCGGAAAGATCTGCTTGATCGGGCTCTGGTAGCGCTGGTACGGCGGATACGCATAACCGCTGACCTTGCCCGTCCAGTTCGGCGGTTGCGCCGGCTGGTTGAGCGTTTTCCACAACACGAAGTTGAGTGTCGCCACCAGCAGACTGAGCAACGCGGCGCGCCAGAACGATGGTTTGGTTGCAGCAGGCGCGGACGGGTTCAAGATCGGTTCCGGAAGGGCGGCGGACGGCGCAGTGTAACGGGCGTGGCAGGATAGCCGAAGCGCGCGCCAAGGCTCAATGCGTGGCAGCGTTTATCGCGGCCCGGCCGAAATCCCGCGCCATTTGCCGATCGCCACCGGCACCAGGGCCAGCAAGCCCATCGCCAGCAGCGGTATGAGCACCACCGGATCGGAAAACAGGCTCAGGCTTATGGCGTGATTCTGACCAATGGTCTTGGCCAGGCCCGCACCGAGCGCAGTTTCGATGCCCGTCATCACCGCGCCGCCGCCGGCAGTGGCGGCAAGGAACAGCCACAGCGGGCAACGCAGCCAGGCCAGCGCAATGGTGACGCCGCCGAAGGGAAAGAACGGCACCAGACGCAGAAAAAAAGTATAGCTGTGCGGATGCGCCAGATAGCCGTCGCGCAGGCGCTCGACCAGACCCGGTGCACTCGTGTCGCGGTGATCGCCGAAAGCATGTCGGCTGGCGAGGAACAGGATCAGTGCGCCGAGGGTCACGCCGATGCTGGATAAAATGGTGCCAGCGATCACGCCGAACAGCATGCCACCGGCGAAGATCAGTACGACCACGCCGGGGATGCCAGTGGAAATCGCCAGCGTTGTCGCCACGATCTGCAACGCGCCGGCGGCGACGGGATGTGCGGCAATCTGTGCTTGCAGGCCGGCTTGTTCCAGTGCCAGCGTTTCCGGGCGGAAACGGTTCAATACGCCCGATGCAAGCAGGACGATGCCGAGTGCGATGAGGATCAGCAGTGGCAAAAAGGAGCGAAAGCGTTTCATGCGGCAGGAATTCGGTCTGAAGCGACAAGTGCAAAGGATACCCGGTTACGCCGATGTAGCGCATGCATCACGAAATCAACCGGCTTGTGCGAACACCGTGATCTCCTCGCGATCGTGATAAAGCTGCTTTGCGCGCACATCGGTCGCAACCATGCGTACAAGATCGAGGCAGCGTTGCGTTTCCTCGTAGCGTTTTTTCATTGGCAATTTGAGATTGAAGATGGCGTGCCTGCATGCGCGCTCGCTCAACCAGCGTGCGATCAGTTCGGCGATGCGGCGCGGTTGTTCGACCATGTCGCAGACCAGCCAGTCAACGGGTTTGGGCGGACGATAACGAAAGCCGTCTTCGCGCAGGTGTGTGACGATGCCCGAATCCATCAGCCTGGCGTCCATCGGGCCGTTGTCCACGGCGATCACGCGAATCGATCGGCGCACCAGTTGCCAGGTCCAGCCGCCGGGCGCGGCGCCGAGATCGACCGCACTCATGCCGGGCTTGAGCCAGCGCTCGCGTTCGCGGTCATCAAGCAGGGTCAGCAGGGCTTCGTCGAGTTTGAGCGTCGAGCGGCTGGGCGCGTCGCGCGGAAACTTCAGTCGCGGAATTCCCTGTGGCCACGGCGAGCTGGCCGCCGGATCGGCAGCGGCTAAATATACATTGTCACTTTGTGGAAAAAAGGCGTGCAAGCGCCGTGGTGCGGCGGGATCGAGCAGGTGTGCGCGCTTGAGGCCGCCGATCAGGGCGTTGCCAAAACTCTTGCAGAACGGCGCCAGCGCCTTGCCTTCATCCGTATCCGGTGATTCTGCCCAGACGTCGCCGTAACGTTCGCCGCGTGCGGACAGCGCGGCCAGGATCGGCGTCAGCCGGTCGCTGCGCGGCAAGTCGGCGATCTGCGCAAACGCCACCAGGCATTGACGCGCGAAGATCAGCCGTTGCCAGTCGAATGCCTCGCGCACTTGCGCTTCGCCGGATTTGCCGTGGGGTGATTCGGCACCGCAGAATTCGACGAAACCGTTACCGCGTTCCGCACGCACATGACCGATGATTCCCGCGCGCGTCGCGGCGGCGGCGATTTCCTGCGCGCATTCGCCTTCAAAGCCGGCGCGGCAATACAGCAGCAATGAAATCACCGTTTCAATCCGCTCTTCCACGCCATTACCGCCGCCTGTGTACGGTCAGCCACGCCGAGTTTCGCCAGGATATTGCTGACGTGGGTCTTGACGGTCTTTTCGGAAATTTCCAGACGCTGACCGATGTGCTGGTTGCTCAGACCTTCGGCGATCAGCGCGAGGACTTCGTGCTCGCGCTGACTCAGGCTGTCGAGCGATCCCGTGCCGGTCGCGGCGCCGCGGCCGCGCAGCGCATCCAGCAGGTATCCGGCCACGCGCGGGTGCAACACGGCTTCGCCGCGCGCGGCGCGGCGCACGGCATCGGCCAGCCCGTCGGCATCGATGTCCTTGAGCAGGCACGACAACGCGCCGGCCTGCACCGCCGCGAGAATCTGTTGTGCATCCTCGAACGAGGTGAGCAGGATCACTTGCGTATCCGGACACGCGCTGCGAATGTTGCGCGTCGCCGCGATGCCGCCGCCGGGCATCACCAGATCGACCAGCGCGACTTGCGGTTTTTGTTCGATGCAGATCGCGGCCGCGCTGGCGGCATCTTCGGCCTCGCCAACGATGGTCAGGTCGGCGCAGGTTTCCAGAAACGCACGGATGCCTTGACGCACCAGCACATGATCGTCGGCGATGACCAGGCGGATCGGTGCGTTCATGTGTCGGCGACTCTGGTGAGGGCGAAGTGGATCGCGACGCGGCAGCCGCCGGTGTCGACACCAGTGAATTCGAAGCGTCCCGCCGGCAGCGATTCGGCGCGTTCGCGCATATTGTTCAGGCCCATGCCGGTGCGCGCCGAGTCATCCATGCCACGGCCATTATCCACGATCTCGAACGTGGCGACGTCAGCGTCGCGACGCAACCCGATCCGCACGCGGCTGGCGCGGCTGTGGCGCAACACATTGGCCAGTGCCTCGTCGGCAATGCGCAGCAGCGTGTCTTCGTGTGCGGCGAGCAGCGCTGGTAGCGCGGCAAGATCCAGATCCAGCGCAATCCCGCTGATCTGCGACCATTCCTGTGCGCGCTCGCGCAGGCGATCCGCGAATGGCAGAGCGGAATCGCTGGCCCGCAATTCGTCGAGGATATGCGTGAGTTCCTGCTGGATTTGCTGGCTCAGGCGCTCGGCCTGGGCGATGCGTTCGCTTGCCGGATGTTCGCCGAGCTGACGCCGCGCGCCGGCCAGTTGCAGATTCAGCGCGAACGCTTTCTGCTTCACCGTATCGTGCAGGTCACGCGCCAGACGTTGGCGTTCGGCCAAGGTCGCCAGTTGCGCACGCGAACGCATCAGGCCTTTGAGTTCCAGCGCCATGCGATCGAGCAAGGCGGACAGGCGGCCGAGTTCGTCGCGCGAAGGATCATTGATGCTGTCGGAAAAATCGCCGCGGCTCCAGGCCGTTGCCGCACGCGCCACGTGATTGAGCCGGCGCGTCACCCAGGTGGCGAGAAAAAATGACGAGGCGATGCCGAACAGGATCAGATAACCGAACACGATCGGCCATTCCAGACTCAAGTCGAGCAGAAACCGATGCCATGGTACCGGTAGACGCAACTCGACTACGAGAAATCCGCGTAACGATCCATTCGCCGCATGCACCGGTGCGATTACGCGGCGGATACGGTTCGGATTTTCGGCCAGCGCGAGTAGTCGCGGCATCGGCGCGTTTTGCGCATCGTGCAATTCGGCGGAATCGGCGCGCGGCAATTGCAGGTGCCAGTCCGCGTTCGCTGGCGCCTGCGCGAGCACGTGGCCATCGGGCGCGAGCACGGCCGCGGCCAGCGGATCGGCGGACAGTTCCACCAGAATGTACGACTCTTCTTTCAGCAAGCCGCCGCGCGGACGTTGCAGGCGCAGAATCCACGCCTGCGCCCAGGTGTCCAAGCCCTTGGTCTCGTCCGCCGCTGCACTCGGCCAGTTGTGCGCCAGATCGTCGGCGGCCAGCTCAGTCGCGTGGGTCAGCGATCCGGTTTCCACGCCGGCCATGAAACGATTGAACTCAAATACCAGAATGCCGGATTCGACCAGCACCAAGCATGGCAGCGACAGCAACACGTAGAACAGCGTGAGTTTGAAGATCAGGCCGCGAAGTTGCGGCCGCAGCGGTTTCATGCGGTGGGCGGATCAGCCGGATCGGATGCCAAGCATAACGGCA
>JANWJJ010000031.1 GCA_025451955.1 Rudaea sp.
ATCAGGCGTACACCCGGAAGTTTCAACACATAATCCGCGCCCATCAGTTGCGACGGCGTGAAATAACCACCCGCGGGCGGTGGCGTCTGGTGCAATAGAAATTCGGCGATGCCGAGCGACGCGGTCACGGTGAGGTCGTAACCGTTTGGTGCGGACAGCGCCAGCTTGACCTCCTTGCCGGCAGAATTACGCACCTCGCCCCAGACATAACTGCCGCTGTCGCGGCGGCGTTGTTCGGATGGCCCAGGCGTGGTCTTTTCGACCTTGCGTTTCATATAATTCTGTACAAATCCCAATTTCATCAAAGGTTGCATATGCCGCATCCAGCGCAGGCGCTGAATCGTCTTCGGCGGCACCGCCATATAGGTTTCGATGTTCGGAATTCCGGTGGAAACGTGCGCCGTGTAGACATCGCCCCAGGGGATCGTCATCGCGCTGCGCGGCTGGCCATCGCGCACGAACTCGCGCGCCTTCCATGCCAGCGGCACGCGGGTCAGTTCGCCGTTGATGCGTGCGCGGCCGCCGCGGCTCAGGCCCTCGACGCTGGTTTTTGCGGTGCCGGGGCTCGGCCCGCCGCCGGCCTCGAAGGCGAGTATCAGCGAGATCGCATCGGGCAGACGCTGCTTGAGCATCGCCGCCATGCAATCGGTCGGCACCACATCGAATCCGGAACCAGGCAACACCACGGTGCCTTGATGCTGAGCGCGCACATGGGTGCGATGGCATAACTCGAATACGTCGATTTCGCCGGTGATATCGAGATAGTGGACATTAAGGTCGAGGCAGGCATTGAGCATCGGTGCCGCCGTGCGCGAAAACGGTCCGGCGCAGTGCAAGACCACAGACACGCCATCGAGATTGCGCGCGACTTCGTGCGGATTCGACAACTCGAACACGCGCCGTGGCAAGCCGAGTTCTTTCGCCAGCGCGTCGATTTCGTCGCGATTGCGGCCGGCCAGCATCGGTTTCAAGCCGCGCTTGGCGGCTTCACGCGCGATCAGCAGACCGGTGTAGCCGTTCGCGCCGTAGATCATGAAACGGCTCATCGCGAAAGTCCTCTCTGGCGCATGACAGCGATCATCTTGCGGAAAAACAGGCCGGGGAAAAAGCGCTTGATCCGCCAGTGGCCACGTTCGCCCTTGGTTGGCAGGATCAGGAATTCGCCGCGTTGCATGCTGGTGTAGATCGCTGCGGCGACCGCATCGGCGCTTTGCGTGGCGTTGGCCATGAGCTTGCTCGCTGCGGCTTTGTCGGCTGTCGGCGCGCGCGAGCCTTCCATCAGATTGGTCTGAAAGAACGCCGGGCACACGACCGATACCTGCACTGCGCTGCCGATCAGCGCCAGTTCGCCGCGCAAGCATTCCGACAACGAAATCACGCCCGCCTTGCTCGCCGAATACGCCGCCATGCGTGGCGCGTTGGCGATGCCGGCAAAGGAGGCAATGTTCACAATGTAACCTTTTCCTTGTTCGATCAGGGTCGGCAGGAACGCGCGGCAGCCACGCACCACGCCCATCAGATTGATGTTGAGCGTCCAGCGCCAGTCGTCCAGCGTGGTTTGCGCCACCGGCCCGGCTGAGGCCACGCCGGCATTGTTGACGACCGCGTCGACGCCATCCCACGCAGCCAGGATTTCATCGCGCATCGCCTCGACCGAAGCATCGTCGCTGACATCGACTTTCAGTGCCATCGCGCCGACGCCGAATTCGGTGATCAGGCGCACGGTGTCCTGGGCGCGATCCAGACGAATGTCGGCGCAGGCGACGCGCCAGCCGTTCTCGGCGAAACAGAACGCCAACGCCCGGCCTAACCCACTGCCGGCTCCGGTGATGACAACGCGCTTCTGATCCACGGCGCCAGCCTCCTTGGGTTTGTTATGCTCGGATTGTATGCCACTGCGGGGGTCATGATGGAAACTGATGCAATGTTCGACCTGAGCGGCAAAACCGCCCTGGTGACCGGTGCCAGCCGTGGTATCGGTGCCGCTACCGCGAAGCTGCTTGCGCGGCACGGCGCGCACGTCATCGTGTCCAGCCGCCGGCTCGATGCTTGCGAGGAAGTTGCTGCCGCGATCCGAGCCGGCGGTGGCCGGGCCAGCGCATTCACAGCGCATATCGGCGAGATCGCCTCTATCGATGCGCTGTTTCAGCAACTGACCGCCGCCGGATTGACACCCGATATCCTGATCAACAATGCCGCGACGAATCCGTATTTCGGGCCGATGCTGGATATGGATCTGACCGCGTTCGAGAAAACCGTCGAAGTGAATATCCGTGGATACTTTTATACTTCGGTGTTGGCGGCGCGGGCGATGCGTGAACGCGGCGGCGGCGCGACCGTCAATGTGGCTTCGGTCAACGGACGCCGCGCGGCGCCCGGCCAGGGCGTGTATTCGCTGACCAAAGCGGCGATCTTGTCGATGACCGAAGGCTTCGCCAAGGAACTCGCGCCGCACGCGATCCGCGTCAACGCCGTACTGCCAGGACTGACCGAAACCAAGTTCGCCAGCGCGCTGACGCAAAACCCCGACATCCTCAAGCCGCTGCTGCGCATGATTCCGCTCGGCCGCGCTGCGCAGCCCGATGAAATCGCGCCGATGATTTTATTTCTGTGCTCGCCTGCGGCGAGCTACATCACCGGCGCGAGTTTCGCCGTCGATGGCGGATTTCTGGCGTAAGCCGTTCTGATACGCAATAAAGTGGGAAAGGATTATTCGGCACAAGGACGTGCCGACGCAGCGGGCTGCTGTTTGTCCACTGCGACAAACGTGGCTCGGCTCTGCCGCGTCCGTTTGTTTGCAAACCGCGGCAGGATGCTCGGTTTTGCAACGTCAGAAATAAAATGCCCCGGAAGCTTAGGGGGAAGCTTCCGGGGCGGGGGTCGAAGATCGACCTGGGGAGGGACCGATCCTCGTAGATCCACTCAGGGAGGTGAGTGAATCAGGCGCCGTTGCGTGCACCTGTCAAGTTAGATGAGGCAAGGCGGCGCAAGTTCAAGGCTTTACGTCGATTTACATGCGCGAATTCAGAATTCGTTCATGCGCTTTTTAATCAAGCGTTTGCGCCGTTATGGCGTTCAGTGCGCTTCGTCCCAATTCGCGCCGACACCAATATCGACGATCAGCGGAACGCGAAGTTCCGCCGCCGCGGCCATGCGCTCGCGCACGCCGGTTTCGATCTGTTGTATGCGATCCACGCGCACCTCGAATACGAGTTCGTCGTGTACCTGCATAATCATGCGCGCCACATCGCCTTGATCTTGCAGCCAAGCATCGACGTCGATCATCGCGCGTTTGATGATGTCGGCGGCAGTGCCTTGCATTGGCGCATTGATTGCCGCGCGCTCCGCGCCCGCACGCAGGCCCTGATTGCGCGAATGGATTTCGTTGAGATACAGGCGCCGGCCAAACAGGGTTTCGACATAGCCATCGCGATGCGCTTGTTCGCGCGTCGCGGTCATAAATGCCTGCACGCCGGGATAGCGTTCGAAGTAGCGTTTGACGTAGTCGTTCGCCTCGCTGCGGTCAATGCCGAGCTGGCGCGCCAGTCCCCAGGGACTCATGCCGTACATCAGACCGAAGTTGATCGCCTTGGCCGCGCGACGCTGGTTCGCATCAACCTGATCCGGTGGTAGGCCGAAGACTTCGGCGGCGGTCGCACGATGCACATCCTGATTGCCGTGGAACGCGGCGAGCAATCCAGGATCGCCGGACAGATGCGCCATGATGCGCAGTTCGATCTGCGAATAGTCGGCGGCGAGAATCTTGTAACCATCAGGCGCGACGAAGGCCTGACGAATGCGGCGGCCTTCCTCGGTGCGGATCGGAATGTTCTGCAGATTCGGATCATTTGACGATAGCCGCCCGGTGGCGGCGACAGCCTGGTGATAACTCGTGTGTACGCGCCCCGTGCGCGGATTGACGTGCTCGGCCAGCTTGTCGGTATAGGTCGAGCGTAGTTTGGCCAGGGTGCGATAGTCGAGAATCTGGCGCGGCAACTCATGCTGGTTCGCCAGGGCTTCGAGCGCTTCCTCGTTGGTCGACGGTTGCCCAGTCGGCGTCTTCGATGTGACTGGCAGCTTGAGTTCATCGTAAAGAAGTATCTGCAGCTGCTTTGGCGAATCCAGGCTGAAATGCCGTCCGGCAATCGCGTAGGCATGTTGCTGGATTTCAAGCATGCGCCGCCCGAGTTCGCCGCTCTGCACTTTCAGCTTTTCCACATCGATCAACACGCCGGTCTGTTCCATGCGCGCGAGTACCGGAACCAGTGGCATTTCGATTTCCTCGAACACGCGGCGCAGTTTCGGCTCCGATTCCAGTTTCGGCCATAGCGCGTGGTGCAGACGCAGGGTGATATCGGCGTCTTCGGCGGCGTAGTCCGACGCGCGCTGTACATCGACTTGGGCGAAGGGAATCTGTTTGGCGCCCTTGCCCGCGACGTCGGCGAAATGGATCGTGTCGACGCCCAGGTACTTCTTCGCCAGCGTGTCCATGTCGTGGCGGCTGCCGGACGAATTCCAGACATAGGATTCGAGCATCGAGTCGTAGCGCACCCCGTGCACGCTGATGCCGTAGTTCGACAACACATTCATGTCGTACTTCATGTGCTGTCCCAACTTGTCCTTTTGCGCATCTTCCAGCAGTGGACGCAATGCGGCGAGCACGGCATCGCGGCTGAGTTGGGCCGGCGCGCCGGCGTAGTCGTGTGCCAGCGGCACATAAGCCGCGCGACCCGGTTCCACGGCGAACGAGACACCGACGATTTCCGCGCGCATCGGATCGAGCCCGGTGGTTTCGCTGTCGAAGGCAATCAGGTTCGCGTCGCGCAGCTTCGCCAACCAGGCGTCGAATTGCGCCTGGCTCAGCACCAGTTCGTATTCGCCTTTCGCGGCGAGCGCGGGATCGAGAGTTTCAACAGGCGAACCGGTTGCAGCAACAACCGTGGCACGTGGCGGCGTCGGCACGCGCGCCGCCGGCAGCGCCGACGCATCGCTTCCTGCGGCGCCATCCAGTTCACGCAGCGCCGCATTGAATTCGTAGCGTGCATACAGGTCGCGCAAGGCTGCTGTGTCCGGGTCGCGCAATTTCAATTCGGATGGCTTTACGTCCAAAGCCACATCAGTCTTGATCGTCGCGAGCTGGCGCGACAACGGCAGTTGCGGCAACGCCGCGCGCAGACTCTCGCCGATCTTGCCGCCGATCTTGTCGGCGTTTGCGATCACACTGTCGAGCGAACCGAATTCGCCCAGCCACTTCGCCGCGGTTTTCGGGCCGCATTTGGGCACGCCGGGGATGTTGTCGGCGGTATCGCCGACCAGGGCGAGATAATCGACAATTTGATTGGGATCGACGCCAAACTTCGTTTTCACGCCGGCCGGGTCGAGCGTGGTGTTGGTCATGGTATTGACCAGACGAATGTTCGCATCGACCAGTTGGGCCAGATCCTTGTCGCCGGTCGAAATCGTCACGTCCATGCCGTGGGCGGTGGCTTGCCTGGCGAGCGTGCCGATGACGTCGTCGGCTTCGACGCCGGGCACGCGCAGAATCGGAAACCCGAGCGCCGCGACCAAGGCCAGCATCGGTTCGACCTGCGCGCGCAAGTCGTGGGGCATCGACGGGCGGTTCGCCTTGTATTGCGCGTAGAGTTCATCCCGGAACGTGGGGCCGCTGGCATCGGAAACGAAGGCGACGTTGTCAGGTCTGGCTTTCAGAGTCGCGCGCAACATATTGACCACGCCGAACAGGGCGCCGGTCGGCTCGCCGGACCGATTGGACAAGGGCGGCAGCGCATGAAACGCGCGGTAGAGATAACCGGAACCATCGATCAGGACAAGATTGGGGCGCGGCATGGTCGGAGTGAAGAATACGGGTTGGCGAGAATGGGCCAGGCGCGCGGGTTTTGCAACGAAACGGCGTGCGCGATCGTCCTGTCGAATGTAACAGCGCAGATGCCAATGCAGGTATTTGCTATGCTCGCCGCAACCACGGAGGTGCGCCATGAAATCCGCATACCTGTTGTCGTTTGTGTTGTTGAGCGCGGTTGCGTTGGTCGCCGCGCAGGATCGCCCCGCGCGCAATAACACCTTGCCGCCGGTGCAGGCGCCGCCGACGCTGGAAGATCCGGGTACGCCTGCCACCGCGCCGCCGGCCGCACCCGCGACGAAATCCGCCACTGCGGGTAGTCAAAAGGCCGAAGTGGTTGCGAAACCTGCCGAGAGTCCGGGATTGCCTGATGATGTTCAGGCCGCTGCGGAAGCGGCCGAATTGCCCGTGGTGACGGTGCGTCAGGAAGGCGCGGACACGGTTGAGGAATACCGCAAGCGCGGCAAGTTGTATTTTGTGCGCGTGCTTTCCCAGAGCGGGCCGCCGAAGTTTTACGTCGACAGTCCGGGTACGGTGCCGGTGAATGTCATGCAGCAGCTCTCCGGTCCCTCCGGTGTGGTGCAACCGGTGTATTTCAAACTGGCGGACTGGAAATAATCTGCACGCGTGCGTGTGACGCCGTTCAGCGACAGGCGCTGAAATGCATGCCGCTCAGATCGATGTCTTCATGCCCGCCGCGCTGGCGCATCGATTGGGTCGAGTTTGGTGTGACTCGATCCGGGCCCAGCATGCGGCGCAATCGCATCAGCCATGCCGGTCGCCGTGATGCGGAGGGGTCACGCCGGTCAAAGGCATCGCGTCGGCCAAAACCAAACAGCCGATTCGACCGATGCCGGTTGGATCGATCTTCGCCGAAGGCCTGGATGACGGAGTCCTTGGCTGCCTGCAGCGATTCGAATAGCTCCAGTTGCGGCGAAGCAAACTGCGGCATCCACCAGATCAGCGCGTAGCGATCCGACCACGGCCCGGAAATGCCGGCGATCGCCTTGCCGTTGCGGTAGGCCACGCAAGCGATGCCGCTGTAACGCTCCTGCCAGACGACGCGGCCACGCGATCGGGCGACGCAGGTTTGCACGGTTTCGGCGGAATCGAAGCTGGGATCAAAGAGCAGCATGCGGATTGAATCGAAGGGTTACCTCGAACACCAAGCAAACAGCGTGCCGAAGGCAAATACCGCACTGGATGGCCGTTTCGCAGACCTGCGCGGTCGCGCCAGCGGCTGCATAACGCGGCCTTGTGACCATTATCGGCGCGTATCGCGGCATGCCGCCTGCACGCCGAGCCGCCACAATCCGGTGGACTTCGACGCTTTTGCTCAGCGCGGTGTGGCTGGTCGAAGTTGCAGGGCGGCGATCAGGTCGGCCCTGGGCAGCTTGCCGGTAGTATTGCGCGGCAACGCGGGAACGAGACGCAACGGCCGCGGCAGGAAGACCGGATCGATCTGCAAGCGCAGCGCTTCGAGAATGTCGCGGTCGGTCAACGTGGATGCCACGGCCAAGGCGGCGAGTCGGCGCACGCCTCGGGTGTCGGCGTCCAGGGTGAAGACAACGCCATCCTCGACGCCGGGAATGGCCAGCAGGCGGCGGTTGAGATCGCCGAGTGAAGCGCGCTTGCCGGCGATTTCAAGCAGGTCGCCGTTGCGGCCACGGAGTATAAATTGTCGCGAAGGCAATAATTCCACAATGTCCTGCAACAATGTCGGGCCGGCAAAATGCGGCGCTTCGACAACGGTTCCATCCGGCTGCGGATGCAGGGCAATGTCGGGATACAGCTGCCACGCTTCGTTGCCGGCGGTACGGCGGTGGGCGATGACGCAAGTCTCGGTCGAACCAAATACTTCGATGACGCGCGTGGCGTAGCGGTGTTCCGCCTGTGCGGCGAGTTCGGCATCCAGTGGTGCGGTCGCGGTGACGATGGCTTCGAGTGCAGGCAGCGCAGGCACTGTCCGCAGCAATGCGCGCAGATGGATCGGCGTGGTCACCAGCAGGCGCGGAGCAGGCACTTCGGCCAGTGCGTGAGCGATGTCGGCCGGGAAAAACGGTTGTCCGCAATGAATTGCGGTCGAACTGCGCAAGGGCAGCAGGATCGAGGTTTCCAATCCGTACATATGTTGCGCGGGCACGGTGGCGACGATATTCAGTGCATCGTCGCCGCAAAGCAGGTGCGCATTGTGCGCGCTGCTGGCGCAGAAACTGCCCCAGGTTTTTGGATTTGCCCTGGGCTGGCCGGTGCTTCCGGACGTAAAGCCGATCGCCACTACCCGATCTGCGGCGAGCATCGGCATGGAACGTGTGGAATTATCCACTTTGTTGCCATGTGACGGCAGCAGAAACAACCGCACCGGCGCCGGATCGGGTTCGCGGTCGGCGAGCGCGTAGCTGGCCGGCCAGGCTTGCAGGGTTTCGGCAATCGTCTGCGGCGTGCGCGATGCCGGCAACAGGTTGGTTTGCCCGGCCAGGGCGATGGCGCAAAACGCGACAAGAAAACGGTAGCGATCCTCGCACAGATTGACCGCATAGCGCGCATTGGGAAGTTGCGCGGCCAGGCCGCTGACTTCGGCCAGAAACTCGCGTGTGGATATGGCGTGGCCGTCGCGCCATGCCATGATGCGTTCGAGATCGCCGCAGGCCAGCAGCGGCAGCGTGCGCGCAGAATACGGCAGTTGTCTGGATTGAAAAACCGCGGGCACGTCCCCTTCCCCTCAATCAAGTCCTCAGCAAATCCCCGCTGATGGCATCGCGAATCGGCGTCGGTCGCTCCAGTCCGCCAACTGCGCCATCGAGAATATACTCAAGTTCCGCGCCGAATGCCGCATGCACGGCGTCAGCGTTGCGCGCGGGTTCTTCGCCGTGCCGGTTGGCGCTGGTCGATACCAGGGCGCCGCCGAACGCGCGGCATAGCTGTGCAGCCAGCGGATGCGCGGTGATGCGCAGGGCGATGCCTGCGTGGGCGCCGCTCAACCACGCCGGTGTTGTTGGTGAACGCGGGAATATCCAAGTGTGCGGACCCGGCCAGGTCGCGCGCGCGCGCGCGACAACTTCGCCCGACACGCTGCCGATGAATTTTTCCACTTGTGGAAAATCGGCGGCGATGAGGAGTACGCCCTGGTCGGCCGGCCTTTTTTTCAGCGCGAACAAACGCGCAACCGCGGACGGGTTGAATGGATCGCAGCCGAGGCCATACACGGCCTCGGTCGGATAGGCGATCACGCCGCCTGCGCGCAGCGCGGCAACGGCTTGGGCGATCGCGGTGTCCACGTTCAGGCCGTACCGGACGCCTTGCGGGCAGCGGTTTTCCGTGCGGTCTTCTTCGTGGCCACTTTTTTAACCGGCGCTTTCTTCGGCGCGGCTTTCTTGACGGCGATTTTCTTTGCCGGCGCCGCTTTCGGCGCGGTCTTTGTGCCCTTGCCGAAGCGTCCGCCACCGCGTTTCGGCTTGATCGGTGCGGCGGCCAATAATTCGGCGCATTCGGTTTCGGTCAGCGATTTTGGTTCGCGATCCTTCGGAATGCGCGCGTTTTTCTCGCCGTCGGTGATATAGGGACCATAGCGTCCGTTCAGCACCTGGATCGCGCCGTCGCGGAAACTCGCGATCAGGCGGTTGCGCGCAATTTCCGCTTTCTCGTGCAGCAGGGCGACCGCGCGTGGCAATTCAATCGTATAAGGATCGTCTTCGGGTTTCAGCGACGCGTAGACGCTGCCATGTTTCACAAACGGGCCGAAGCGGCCGACGCCGACGCTGATTGTTTCGCCGTCCTCGGCCTTGCCCAGATCGCGCGGCAGCTTGAACAGCTGCAATGCGTCTTCCAGTGAAATCGTATGGATGCTTTGGCCTGGACGCAAGGAAGCGAAACGCGGCTTGTCCGCGTCGTCCTTGGTGCCGATCTGAGCCATCGGCCCGTAGCGGCCGAGGCGCACCGTGATCGGTTTTCCGCTGGCGGGATCCAGCCCGAGTTCGCGCGAACCCGAGGCTTCGGCGCGATCCACGCTTTCGGTTTTTTCCGCGACCAGGGTCTTGAACGGCGTCCAGAATTTTTTCAGCAGCGGTACCCATTCCTCTTCGCCGCGGCTGACCGCGTCGAGTTCGTCTTCGAGTTTCGCGGTGAAATCGTAATCGACGTATTGGGTGAAATGGCCGGACAGAAACTTCGCCACCGCGCGGCCGACATCGGTCGGACGAAAGCGGCGGCTGTCGAGCGTCACATACTCGCGCCCGAGCAAGGTTTGGATGATGCTGGCGTAGGTCGATGGCCGGCCGATGCCGTATTCCTCCAGGGTCTTGACCAGACTGGCTTCGGAATAACGCGGCGGCGGCTCGGTGAAATGCTGATCGGCCAGGATGTCGGCCAGCGGCACGGCTTCGCCGATCTTCATCGCGGGCAGCTTGCGTGCTTCGTCCTCGTCCTCGGCATTCTTCTGGTCGCGACCTTCCTCGTAGACGGCGAGAAAACCCGGATCGACCACGGTCGTGCCGCTGGCACGGAAGGCTGAATTGTCGCCGGCATCCAGATCGACCGACACGGTATTCAAGGTCGCGTACTGCATCTGGCTGGCGACCGCGCGCTTCCAGATCAGGTCGTAGAGCTTGCGCTGATCGTCGTTGAGAAATGCGGCGACGCTGGCCGGCGTGTGCAGTGCGGACGTCGGCCGGATCGCTTCGTGTGCTTCCTGGGCATTCTTGGATTTTGAGCGGTAAAAATTCGGAGCTTCCGGAAGGGCCTTCGCGCCAAAATCGCGCGCGATGACCTTGCGCAATTCGGCAATTGCGTCGTTGCCGATGTTCAGCGAATCGGTACGCATATACGTGATCAGGCCAACCGTGCCTTCGGTGCCGATCGCGACGCCTTCGTACAAACCTTGTGCCAGACGCATCGTGCGGCTGGTGGTAAAGCCAAGCTTGCGCGCGGCTTCCTGCTGCAAGGTGGACGTCGTAAACGGTGGCGAGGGACGCCGTTTGCGTTCCTTCGATTGCACCTCGGAAACCACCAGTCGGCCTTGCGCGGATTTGAGCAGGGCGCTGCGAGCGGCGTGCGCATCGGTGTCATTGGTCAGATCGAATTGCTCAAATTTCTTGCCACGCAGTTTTAGCAGACGTGCGGAAAAGCGCTGGTCCGGATGCGCGCAATCGGCTTCGATCGTCCAGTATTCGCGTGCCTTGAATGCTTCGATTTCTTCTTCGCGCTCGACGATCATGCGCAGCGCCGGCGACTGCACGCGTCCGGCCGACAATCCGCGTTGCACCTTGCGCCACAACACCGGCGACAGATTGAATCCGACCAGATAATCCAGCGCGCGTCGTGCCTGCTGGGCGTTGACCAGATCCAGCGACAGTGCGCGCGGATTCGCCACGGCTTCTTGGATGGCGTGTGGTGTGATCTCGGAAAACACGACTCGATGCAGGGTCTTGCCCTTGAGCAGATTGCGCTGGCGCAGGATCTCGGCGATATGCCAGGAAATGGCTTCACCCTCGCGATCCAAGTCAGTCGCTAGATACAAGGCATCGGCCTTGGCCGCAGCCTTGGCGATGGCGTCGACATGCTTCTCGTTGCGCTCGATGACCTCGTAGGCCATGGCGAAATCGTTGTCGGGATCAACCGCACCTTCCTTCGGGCGCAGATCGCGCACGTGGCCGTAGGACGCCAGCACGGTGAAGTCCTTGCCGAGGTATTTGTTGATCGTCTTGGCCTTGGCGGGCGATTCGACGATGAGCAGGTTTTTTGCCATGAAGGGTCCGTTGCCGTGCGGCGGTGTTTGCCCGCGTTGTCACGCCGATGGCGCGCCGATCGGCGGCCGCGCCGTAAAAAACGGGCGCCACTACCGCTGCGCCCTTATTTCAGTGTGGTCACAGAGTCATGCGTGCTGTCAAGCCCGCGCGATCCGGCGCGCAGTGATTCAGCGGCGGGAATAGCGCCCGTTTTCGGCCACGACCGTGCCTTCGAGTTCCAGCACCAGCAACATCGAAGACGCCGCGGCGGCGGACAAGCCGCTGCGCGCGACCAGTTCGTCCAGCGCAGCCGGCGCGCCGGCGAGTACCGCAAGCAGACGTGCATAATCCGGGTCATCGGCGTGACTCGATGGCGGCATGATCCCGGCGGTGACTTCGGTGCCGGCGAGACGCTGCCGCAGGCCTTCGGCAAGCAAGGCGCCCATGCCATGCAATTCCTCGAGCACTTCCTCGGCGGTTTCCACGAGCTTCGCACCATCGCGAATCAGCTTGTGGCAGCCGCGCGCCAGCGGACTGTGAATTGATCCGGGCAGGGCGAATACTTCACGGCCCTGTTCGGCAGCCAGACGCGCGGTGATCAGCGATCCGGAATTCAGGCCCGCCTCGATCACCAGCGTGCCCAGACTCAAGGCCGCGATGATGCGATTGCGACGCGGAAAATTCTCGGGCTTGCCCGGCGTGCCGGGTGGAAATTCCGAAACCAGCGCGCCGTGCGCGGTGATGCGTTCGGCCAGTTCCCGATGCTGGCGTGGATAGATCAGATCCGGGCCAGTACCGAGCACGGCGACGGTGGCGCCACCGGCATCGAGTGCGGCGGCGTGCGCGGCGCCGTCGATGCCCTCGGCCAGACCACTGGTGACGACATTGCCGGCTTGCACGAAGGCGCGGGCGAAGGCGCGCGCATTGGCCAGCCCGGCGGCGCTGGCGCTGCGTGCACCGACAATGGCAATCTGCGGCGACCACAGCCACGCCGGATCACCGGTCACGAACAAGGCCGCTGGCGGATTCGCTGCCGTGCGCAATAAGGCTGGATAATCGTCGCTGCCGTGAATCAGCAGATGGTGGTCGGCTTGCGCCAGCCAGGCCTCGTCGGCGACGAGCTGGGCTTCGTCCGGCGCCGCCAGCCAAGTGCGTGCCGCAAGGGGCGCCTCGCTTGCGTGCCGCACTTGCGTCAGTGCCGACGCGGCGTCGCCGCAGCGGGCGATCAGGCTGCGCAATCCGGCGGCACCGAGTCCCGGTGCGCGCAGCAGTGCGAACCAGGCGCGGGTTTGTTCGCGGGCAAGATCGGTTGGCATCGCGGCAGTCTAACGCAGGGCCATAAACGCGAACGGCGCGGGAACCCGCGCCGTCGCAACATGGCAATGCGGCTTACTTGTGATCCGGTTCGTAGAGATGATCGCCGAGATGCACCGGACGGATACCGTCCATGATCAAGCCATAGCTGACCCGGTCGAAGGTGCGGAAGATCATGACGTGGCCGACGTATTCTTCCGGCAATTGCACCTGCGCATCTTTCGGGTGCAGGAAAGCCTTGGTGCTCTCTTCCGGATAGTCGGTGTAATCGTTTACCACATCGCCGGGACTGAAGATCGAATAAACCTGACCATTTTCCACGCTGTCACGGGCGCCGGCAGACAGTGCTACCACCTGCAAGCGGCCGACCACATTGAGTGCATCGGTGAAGGCGATCACCTGCATGTTCGGCGACACTTGTTTCGGTGCATGTGGTACGTATTGGAAGTCGTAATTAACGGTATCCAGCGGCAATACATAGTCGCCCGCTCGCACTTCGTAATCGCTGCTCATCACCAGCGCTGACGCCGGATTGCCGGCGCGCGTGACCTGCACGGTGCCGAACTGCAACATCTCGTAGCCGAGGAAATGCACGTTTCCGTGCAGGGTGAAATGATCCGGACCGTGATGCCAGAGCATCCCCGGTCGACTGTCGCGATCTTCCAGGGATTGACGATAAACCTGCCCCGGATGGCCATCGCTGCCGGAGATTTCGTAATAACGGCCGACCGCGCGGGCAATGACAAATTGCTGGCCGGGCTGGGCGTCCAGTCCACGGACATAGGCGAGCATGCCGGTGGCGCCGTTGATATGGTGATCCTCGAACGCGACGACGTGCGCAGCGTGCTTGAAATCGTCTTCGCCAAGCAGACGCGGTTTCTTCAGGAAACTTTCAATGGCCGATAGCGGCACCGGTTTGATCGCCTCGTCGAGTTGCTCGGCGCGGACCCGCGGCCCACTGTCGCCGTTGCCGGCCAAGCCCAGGCGCGGCTCGCCGTTGACGTAAGCCAGGTTAATCACATCGCCGGGATAGATCAGGTGCGGGTTGGCGATTTGTGGATTCGCCTGCCACACCTCTGGCCATTGCCAGGGTCGTTGCAGAAACTTCGCCGCAATGCTCCACAACGTATCTCCCTTGCGCACCGTATAGGTGTCGGGATGATGTTCGTTGAGCTGCACCGACGCGGCAAAAACCGAGAGGGTGAGCAGCAGTCCGGCACAAATCGCAGGTAGTTTTTTAAGCATGGCCGCCATGTACCTGATTCCCCAAGGGCTTCCCGAGTGTATACGAAAATTTTACCGACGCAAATCATCCTTGGCCAGAAACTGGGCGCTGGCGCACAAATTGACCAGGATTTGGCCGGGAAAGTCGCCTCAAGTGCCGAATCGGCGTAGAATTTTCCCTGATCCGACGGACTTGCTGCCTTCTTGATGCCTGCCGCTGCGACCCAATACACCCACTACTATGCCCATGCTCGATATTCTGGAATTCCCCGATCCCCGCCTGCGCACCAAGGCGAAACCGGTTGGCGTGTTCGATCAAGCCTTGCAGGATTTGATCGACGCCATGTTCGCGACCATGTATGCCGCGCCGGGGATTGGTCTGGCCGCGACCCAGGTGAACGTGCACAAGCAGTTGCTGGTTGCCGATGTTTCCGAGGAAAAAAACCAGCCACTGGTGCTGATCAACCCGAAGATCCTCAGCCGCGAAGGCAGTCAGGTGTATCAGGAAGGTTGCCTGTCGGTGCCCGGAATTTTTGCCGATGTCGAACGCGCCGATCGCATCGTGGTCGAGGCGCTGGATCGTCACGGCCAGCCGCTGGCGTTTGCCGCCGACGGTTTGCAGGCGGTATGCATCCAGCACGAAATGGATCATCTGATCGGCAAGCTCTTCGTCGATTATCTATCACCGCTCAAGCGCGAGCTGGTGCGCAAGAAACTGGAAAAAGCCCATCGCGCCTCCGCCTGATTCGCCGCTGCCCGCGCGTCTGCGCCTGGCGTTTGCGGGAACGCCGGAATTCGCCGTGCCGCATCTGGCTGCGTGCCGGATTCCCAATGTGGAAATCGTCGCAGTGTATACCCAGCCTGACCGTCCCGCCGGACGTGGTCGCAAGCTCGCGGAAAGCCCGGTCAAGCAGACGGCGCTGGCTGCCGGATTGCCAGTCGAACAGCCGGAAACACTCAAGGCCGTTGATGCGCAGCAACGCCTGCGCGAACTCGATCTGGATCTGCTCGTTGTCGTTGCCTATGGCCTGATCCTGCCGCGCAAGGTATTGGCCATGCCGCGGCTGGGTTGCTGGAACGTGCATGCTTCGCTGCTGCCGCGCTGGCGCGGCGCGGCGCCAATCCAGCGCGCCCTGCTCGCCGGCGACCGCGAAACCGGCGTTTGCCTGATGCAGATGGAAGCTGGTCTGGATACCGGCCCCGTGCTGTTGCGAAATGCGATTCCGATTGCATCCGACGCTACCGGCGGTAGCCTACACGATCAGCTTGCCGAACTCGGCGCACAAGTCTTGGGCGACGGTTTGCAGCGGATTCTGCGTGGCGCGGCGATGACGCCGACGCCGCAATCGACGGAAGGTGCCAGTTACGCGCACAAGCTCGACAAGACCGAGGCGCGGCTGGATTGGAACGAACCGGCAGTTGCGCTCGAACTCAAGGTGCGTGCCTTCGATCCGTGGCCGGTGGCCGAGACCGTCATCGGCGGCGAGCGTCTGCGTATCTGGTCTGTGCAGGCGTTGGCGTTGCCGGCGGCCGCCGCGCCGGGCCGCATCGTTGCGGCCAATCGCGAGGGCATCGATATCGCTTGTGCGGACGGCATCCTGCGCATCACCGCGCTGCAACGTCCCGGCGGCAATCGCATCGCAGTGCGCGATTATCTGAATGCGCGACCCGATCCCGGTGACTTCGCCTTGTGAACAGTGCCGCAAATCCGCGCGCGCTCGCCGCGCAGGCGTTGGCCGAAATCGTTGCCGGCAAATCCTTGCGTGCAACATTTGCGGCATTGTCCACAAAGTTGCCAGACACGCGCGACCGCGCGTTGTTGTCGGCGTTGCTGCACACCGGTGCGCGCTGGTGGTTGCACTTCGACGCGGCGCTGGCCGCAATGCTGGAGCGGCCACTGCACGAGCGCGAAGCCGACGTGCAGGCCTTGCTGGTGCTGGGTCTGGTGCAAATCGAGATTCTGCATTTGCCGGAGTACGCGGCTGTCGCGGCGACCGTGGAGGCCGTGCGCGCGCTGCGACGCCCGGCCTTTGCGGGACTGGTCAACGCGCTGTTGCGGCGCTGGCTGCGCGAGCGCGATC
The DNA here is from genome assembly GCA_025451955.1 of Rudaea sp. GTDB lineage: Bacteria > Pseudomonadota > Gammaproteobacteria > Xanthomonadales > Rhodanobacteraceae > Rudaea. Next base: position 16,203 of record JANWJJ010000031.1, read on the forward strand.
GCATCAATGCACAGCTCGACGCCGATGCGGTCACGCGCAGCGCACATCCGCGCTGGTTGCTGGATACGTTGGCCGTGGACTGGCCGGACATGGCGCAGTCCATCGTCGCCGCCAATAATGTCGAGGCGCCATTGTGGCTGCGTGTGAATCGCCGCCGCGGCACGCGCGAAGACTTGAGTGGGCGACTGACCGCCGCGGGCATTGTCAACGAGGCGCCGCAGGCACTGCCGGATGCGCTGCTGCTCGCGCATAGCGCCGACGTGGCACACTTGCCCGGTTATGCGGAAGGTTTGTTTTCGGTGCAGGATGGCGCCGCACAGTTCGCCGCGCCCTTGCTCGATGCGCGCGATGGCATGCGTGTGCTCGATGCCTGCGCCGCGCCCGGCGGCAAGTCTGCGCATATCCTCGAACATGCCGATGTCGAACTGGTCGCGCTGGATTCCGACCCGCGGCGCCTGCCGCGATTGCGCGAGAATCTGGCGCGGCTGGGCCTGCGCGCTGACATTCGCGCCGGCGACGCCGCCGATCCGAAAGGCTGGTGGGACGGCCGCGCGTTCGATCGTATCCTGCTCGATGCGCCGTGCTCGGCCAGCGGCATCATTCGCCGCCAGCCCGACATCAAATTGCATCGTCGCGCGGCGGACATCGACACCCTGGTTTCGCTACAGGCGCGGCTGGCTGATGCGCTGTGGCCTTTGCTGAAACCCGGCGGGCGCTTAGTCTATGCCACCTGCTCGGTGTTCGCGGCCGAAAATTCGCGGCGCATTGCCGCCTTTCTGGCGGCACATGCCGACGCCGGATCGTTGCCGGTGCCATTCGAATGGCACGCGGCGGGAAGTGGTGCGCAGAATCTGCCGGGCGAAGGTGGCATGGATGGATTTTTTTATGCGATTCTGGAAAAGTATAATTAGCGGCATTTGCTACACCGCGCTTACGTCCTGCACGGCCGTGCCTGGCGCGTTTGCCGTGCGTTCGGCCACGATCGATGCCGGCACGCTCAGCACGCATCTTCAGTGGCAACCGGATGCCGATGTGCTGGCTGCGCTCGATCACGGCATCGCCCTGAATTTCGTGGTGACAGTCCAGGCATTGGCGCCGGGAAGGTTCGGCCCGCAATCCGTGGCGATGCAGCGGCGCCGCGTCGAATTGCGCTATTACCCCTTGAGCCGGCAATATCAGTTGCGCGATCTGGATCGCGGTGTGGCTCGCAGTTACGCCGCGCGTGCGCTGGTGCTGGCGGCGCTGGACGATTTGCGTCTGCCGTTGAGTGACTGGAACGCGCATGGTGCGCAGCGTTACCGCGTCAACGTGGCGCTTGATCGCGACACCCTGCCAGGCGCGCTGCGTCTGCCTGCGTTGCTGCGCCAAGCCTGGCGTCTTTCCGGAGAATATACATGGCCAGCGCGGGCCGGTTGACTCGATGGCTGCGGCGAATCCTGCCGGCACTGGCGGTGCTGGTATTGCTGGCTGCGGCCTTGCTGTTGGCCAACGACGCCGCCGGCGGCGGCAGCCGGCTCGGGGTCTGGTATCCGTGGATGCTGGGCGCGTCGGCGCTGGCGTTGGCCGTGCTGATCGTGGCGATCGCGCAGCGTCTGTTGCGCTTGCGCCGCGAATTGCGCACGCGTGCGCCCGGTGCGCGCCTGAATCGGCGCGTGCTGGCGATGCTGATCCTGCTGGCGCTGCCACCGGTGATCGTCGTGTACGGATTCGCGCTCAACTTCATCGACGCGACGGTCGATACCTGGTTCAACGTGCGCACCGAGCACGCACTCGACGACGCGCTGGAAATCGGCCGCATCTACCTGGACGAACGTTTGCATACCGCGCAGCAGACGAGTACCGCGCTGGCGCAGGCTTTGTCCGATGTCGCCGATGCGGATTTGCAGGCGCGACTGGATGCGGCGTTCGATGCCCAGGGCGCGACCCAGCTCACCGTGTTCGGCGCCGATCAATCGGTGCTGGCGACGGCCAGTTCCGATCCCGGCCTGCTGTCGCCGCTGTTTCCGGATTCGGCGACGCTGTTGCAAGTACAGAGTGCCGGCCACTTTGCCGCCGCCGAGCCGATCGGCGACCATTTGGTGTTGCACGTGGTATTGCCGTTGCCACACGCGGCGCCGGGTTCGGAACGCTTGCTGCAGGCGTTGTATCCGGTACCGGCGAAGATTCAGCCATTAACCGCCGGCGTGGAGCAGGCGAGTTTCGATTTCGAGCGTCTGAAATATCTGCGTGGCTCGCTCAAGCTGACGTTTACCCTGGTGCTGACCTTTGTACTTTTGCTTTCCGTGCTATTCGCGCTGCTCGCGGCATTTGGTGTCGCACGTCGCTTGACCGCGCCGATCGGCCGGCTTGCCGCGGCCACGCGAGCCGTAGGCGCGGGCCGCTACGACACGCCGCTGCCGGTGAAGAGCGACGACGAACTCGGCTTTCTGCTGCATTCGTTCAACCAGATGCAGCGCGAACTCGAGCTGACCAGTTCGCGTCTGCTGCGCAGCGCGCAGGAAACCGAAAATCAGCGCGCGTATCTGAAGGCGGTGCTTGAACGTCTGTCGGCTGGCGTACTCGGGCTGGATCGCGATGGCGTGCTGCGCACGATCAATCATGGTGCGGAAAGCATCCTGGAAGTGCCGCTGGCGCGTCATGTCGGCCAGCACCTGAGCGTGCTGCGCCGCGAACATCCGGCGCTGGCGCCGCTGCTCGATCCGATCCTGCGGCATGTGCGCGAAGGCCTGCGGGAATGGCGCGAGGAAGTGGTGATCGAGCGTGGCGACGAGCGTCGCGTGCTGCTATTGCGCGGCGCCGAACTTGGCAACGCGCACGGCGACGATGCCGGCATCGTCGCCGTGTTCGACGATCTCACCTTGCTCAATCGCGCCCAGCGCGATGCGGCCTGGGCCGAAGTCGCGCGCCGCCTCGCGCACGAGGTCAAGAATCCGCTGACACCGATCCAGCTTGCGGCCGAACGTTTGCGTCGGCGTTTCATCGGCCGCCTGCCGCCGGACGAAACCGAATTGCTCGACCGCGCCACGCATACCATCGTCAGTCAGGTCGAGGCACTCAAGGCGCTGGTCAATGCCTTCGGCGATTACGCGCGGCCGCCGCAAATCGAGGCCCGGCCGTTGTCGCTGCACGCGCTCGTCGGCGAGGTGCTGGATCTGTACGAGAACGATCAGCGCATCCAGATCACACGCCGCTTCGCGCCGACCGATCCGGTGCTGCGGGCCGACGCCGGACGCCTGCGCCAGTTGCTGCACAACCTGCTGAAAAATTCGCTCGAGGCGATCGGCGACACGCGCAAGCCGCATATCGAAGTCGGGACTTGCGACATTGTGGAAAATGGACAAAAGTGGATTGAGTTGGCGATTGCCGACAATGGCCCTGGCCTGCCCGAAGGTTTCGGCGAACGCTGGTATGAACCGTACACGACCAGCAAGGCGCGCGGCACCGGCCTGGGTCTGGCGGTGGCGAAGAAAATCGCCGAGGAACATGGCGGCAGCATCCGCGCCGAGAATCGTCCCGGCGGCGGCGCCGTGTTCACCTTGCGCTTGCCGCGAGAGAATTCATGAGTTCCGCAGCGACGCGTGACCGTCGTGCGTTCTGGCTGTTCCTGCTGCTGGCTGTGCTTGTGCTCGGCGCGGGGATTGGAATGCGCGATCCGTGGCCGGCCGATGAGCCGCGTTTCGCCCTGGTCGCCAAGCAAATGGTGGAATCCGGCGACTGGCTGATTCCGCATCGTGGCAGCGAGTTGTACGCCGACAAGCCGCCGATGTTCATGGATTTGCAGGCGTCGGCGTTCGAGCTGACCGGCAACTGGCGTGTCGCGTTTCTGCTGCCGTCGCTGCTTGCTGCCTTGGGTACCTTGCTACTTGTATACGATCTCGGCCGGCGTCTGTGGAACCGGCGCGTCGGTCGCCTTGCCGCGTGGCTCGTGCTGTTCGCGATCGGCTTCACCTTCCAGGCCAAACGCGCGCAGATCGACCCGACGGTGACGTTTCTGATCGTCCTGGCCGTCTACGGATTCCTGCGGCATCTATTGCTCGGGCCGGATTGGCGCTGGTGGGCGCTCGGCGGTCTGGCCGCGGGACTGGGTGTCGTCACGAAAGGCGTTGGCGTACTCGCATTTTTCGTGCTGTTGCCGTGGGTGTGGCTGCGCTGGCGCGCGCGGCGTGGCGTCAGCGCCGCCGATACGAATAGCACGGTGCGTGGCGGTTGGCGTTGGGCCTTGGCGCCGGCGCTATGCCTGATCGCGATTGCCGCGTGGTTGCTGCCCTTGCTGTGGGTGGTGCACGCTCAGCAGGATCCGGCGTACACCGCTTATCTCGATAACCTGTTGTTCAAACAGACGGCCGAACGTTACGCCGCGGCCTGGCATCACCAGCAACCCGTGTGGTACTACCTTGAAGTCATTGCGCTGCAATGGTTGCCGTTGAGTCTGTTCCTGCCCTGGTTGATTCCTGCGTGGTGGCGTCGTCTGCGTCGCGGCGATCCGCGTTATACCTTGTTGCTGGGATTCGTATTCCTGATCGTGCTGTTCTTCAGTTTGTCGGCGGGCAAGCGTGAAGTATACATTTTGCCGGCGCTGCCGCTGCTCGCGCTGGCCGCGGCGCCGCTGTTGACGGCGTTGCTGGCGCGGTGGCCGTGGTCCGGGCGTTTGCTCTGGGGCCTGTGCGCAGCATTTGCGACGGCGGCACTGATCGCCGGCATCTACGCCTGGCGGGTTGCGCCGGACTGGGGCTTGCGGCAACTGGACAGCCGCGATATCGATCGTGCCGCCAATGTCATCTGGATTTGGCTGACTGCTATCGGTGCTTGCGGTTTGATTGCCTGTGCAATCACCGGACCGCGACGATCGCTGCGCGCGGCCACGGCCACGCTGGCCGTATTCTGGATCTGCGTTGGCGTCGGCATAATGCCCGCGCTGAACGATTCGAGTTCCGCGCGCGGACTCATGCGCGCGGTTGGCGCGCGCATCGGCATGTCGGGCGAGCTCGGTCTCGTCGCGTGGAAGGAACAGAACCTGTTGATGGCGGATCGTCCGGCCACGGATTTCGGCTTCTCCAAGCCGTGGCGCGAACAACTTTCCGCCGCGATCCGCTGGCAGGCGGCTGTGCCCGCGCAACGCTGGATTCTGCTGCCGGATTCCGCGCTCGATCCATGCGTGGCGCGCGAACGCGCGGTCGATGTCGGCGAATCCAACCGCAGCCATTGGTGGTTGTTCCGCGCCGACGCGGTCGCCAATATTTGTCGGAACTGACTTGCCGGAATTGACATGAACGAGTCCCTTCGCCACAGCAATTCCACGCCGGCCCGCGAACTGCGCCGCAGGCTGCTGCGCTGGTTCAGCCGCGATGGCGTGGTCGCGTCCGCGCAGCCGCTGCCCGCATCCGGCATCCATCGCATCCTGATTTGCCGCGCGACGAAAACGCTTGGCGAAACGCTGCTGCTCACGCCGCTGCTGGGCGAGATCGAAAAGCGTTTTCCCGGCGCGCAGGTCGATGTGCTCACGCGTTGCGGCGCGGCGCCGGAATTGTTCGCCGGCTGGTTCAACGTCGGTGCTGCGCGCGCGCTGCCGCGGCGCATGTTCGGCGCGCCGCTGGCGATGTGGCGATTGCTGCGCGAGGTGCGCGAGGCGCGTTACGACCTCGCCATCGACCCGTATGTTTTCTCGCACACCGACCGCACGTTGATGGCGCGTGCGCAGGCGCGTTTCAGCGTCGGTCTCGACAGCGAACGCAAGAACGGCTGCCTCACGCATCCGGTCGTCGCGCCGAAGAATCTGGAGCACGCCGGCAAGCTGCCGGTGTTCGCGCTGCGGCGTGCGCTCGGCGATGCCGCGGACGCGGACTACCCGCTGCTCGACTTGCGTTTGAGCGCTGCCGAGTGCGCGGCTGGAGCGCACGCGCTGACAAACATCGCAGGCAACCGCCGCGCCATTGGCGTCTATGCGCACGCGACCGGCGTGAAATCCCTTCCGCGCGCGTGGTGGGACGAGTTCCTCGCAATGTTGGCGCAACGTTTTCCGCAACACGTATTCGTGGAAATCCTGCCGGCATCGGGCGGTTCGATGCTCGGCGATCGTCATCCGACATTTTTTTCCGGCCATGCGCGCAAGCTCGGCGCGGTGCTGGCCAACCTGGATTTGTTCGTCAGCGGCGACTGCGGCGTCATGCACCTGGCCAGCGCCGCCGGTGCGCCGACAGCGGGATTGTTCATCGCCAGCGACATCGCCGGCTGGAACGTCTACGGCCCGCGGCGCTGGACGTTCGATGCGCGCGGCAAGACGGCGGCGCAGATGGCCACGCACGTCGCGTCGGCATTCGTGCAGGGCACGGTCGCATGAATGCCGGTTTGCGCATCAACCTGATTGCACGCAACAATGGCGTCGGCCTGAGCGCCGACCTGCGCCTGCTCGGAGACGCGTTGCGCGCGCAGGGTCATGCGATCGAGTATACGAATATACGAGGCGGCAAATTCCACAAATACATCGTACCCGCCGCGCGGCGGGCGGCGTATGCGCTGCGCCGCCTCGTGCGCATGCCGCGCTTCGACCTGAATCTGATGCTCGAACATGTGCGCGACGAATATGCCGCGCTGGCGCACCGCAACGCGATGATCCCCAACCCGGAATGGCAATGGCCACACGAGGTCGCGCGTTTCGCCGTGCTCGACCATGTGCTGGTCAAGACGCATCACGCTTCGTCGATCTTCCGCACGCGCGGCTGCAGGACGACGTACATCGGCTTCACGAGTCCCGACCGACTCGACCTCACCGTGCCGCGGCGGCGCGAGTTCCTGCATCTGGCCGGGCGCAGCGAACTCAAGGGCACGCAACGGCTGCTTGCGTTGTGGCGGCGGCATCCCGAATGGCCGCGCCTCACCGTCGTCCAGCACGCGATCACGGCCAAGCCGGGTCCGCCCAGCGCGAATATCGACCATCGCATCGGTTACATTGACGATGCCTCGCTCAAGCGCTTGCAGAACGAATTGCGCTTTCACCTGTGCCCTTCGGAAGCCGAAGGCTACGGCCATTACATCGTCGAGGCGCTGGGCGTCGGTGCAGCCGTCGTCACTATCGATGCCGCACCGATGAACGAACTCGTCACACGCGAGCGCGGCGTGCTCGTCGCCTGCCGCGCGAGCGGGCAAAAGAATCTGGCGATCGTGCACGAGTTCGACGAGGACGCGATGACGGTCGCGGTCGAACGACTCATCGCGACGAACGATGCCGGACTCGACCGACTCGGTGCCGCGGCGCGCGCGTGGTACGAGGAAAACGACCGCGGTTTCGGCATGCGCCTGAAAGCAGGAATCACCGCGGCGATGGATTCAGACCATTAGCTTGCGCCAGGCAACGATGGCCTGTTCCGGCGCGATATCCGAGACCTTCGGCACGAGCGGCGCTGCGCCGACGTTGATCACCGGTTTGCCGAACGGGCTGCGCCTGTCCCATTTTTCCGGGCCGTACTTGCCGGCGTAGAGCACAACCAGTGGACAGCCCATTGCCGCCGCCAGATGGGCCGGACCGGTGTCGATCGAAACCATGCTGTGTGCGCGTTCGAGTACGGCGAGCAGGCGCCGGATCGGCAGATCGTTCGTCGCGAGCTTGACCTGCGCAAGGCCGGTTTCGCGCGCAATGGCTTCGCACACGGCGGTTTCGACCGGCGTGCCGCAGAGCACGAGATTCGCCGTCGGCAAGGTTTCGTGCATCGTGCGCAGCAGCGCGGTCCAGTTTGCGACCGGCCAGAATTTCGGGTCGTCAGCGCGCTTGTGCCACCAGCGATGCATGCGCCAGTTGCCGGGTTGTATCAGTACCAGCGGCGCGTCGGTGCAGCCGCGCCGGCGCAGCCATGAATCGGCATCGGCACGATCGTTCGCGTCGAGGTACAGGCGCGGTGCGGTGCGCACCTCGTCTTCGCGCATTGGATACGCGGCCGCATCGAACGCGCTCGGCGTGGTGCGGCCGAATCGCAATGCCTGATCGACCCAGTGCTCGTCTTCGCGCAAATCCATGTCGCGCAAAAACGTACATTGTGTGCGAGGTACACGTGCCAGACGCAACAGCCATGCCATGCGCTTGAGCGATCCGCGCGTGTCTTCGCTGATGTAGATCGGGCCGTCGTGTGCGCGCAGTTTCGCGATCGCCGCCCAGCGTTCGGGGCTGAACGCCAGCATGCGGTTGCGCTGACGCAATTCCCATGTTTCGCCGACGTCGGGATGGCCGCGGTACAGCGCGCTCGTCCATGTGCCGCGCGTCAGGATTTTCACCGGCGCGCCGTAGCGGCAGCGCAGCAGGTGCAGCAGCGGCTCCTGTAGCAACATGTCGCCGAGCCGGCCAAAACGGATGACCAGGGGAGTCACGGGTTCGGCACGTTGGCGATTCGATGGCATGGTTGCGAGCGGCGGGGTAGGCAAGGCCGCGGATTCTAGCAACTCGATTGTTCTCGTCTTCCAAGGCGATACTGCACGGCCACGATCCGGCCGTTGCAGCCGGGTACCGGCAACGCCGGTCTTTGCGCTATGCTTGCCGTTGTATTTTCGCAACGGTGCGGACATGGCAAGCGCAACGGTTTTGGTAGTCGACGACGAGCCGGATATCCGCACCACGGTGCGGGAAATTCTCGAAGACGAAGGCTACGCCGTGATCCTCGCCGCCGATGCGAACGAAGCGCGCGAGGCGCGTCTGCGCGAACGTCCCGACGTGGTTCTGCTCGACATCTGGATGCCGGGCATGGACGGCATCAGTTTGCTGCGCGAATGGGCCGAAGGCGGCGCGCTGGCGTCGTCGCCGGTGATCATGATGTCCGGTCACGGCACGGTGGAAACCGCGGTCGAAGCGACGCGCTTGGGCGCCTACGATTTCGTCGAAAAGCCCATTTCGCTGGCGAAGTTGCTGCTGACCATCGAACGCGCGCGCGAAGCCAGCCGGCTGCGGCGCGAGAACGAAGGTTTGCGTCAGCATCTGGCGCTGCCGCTGGAGCCGGTCGGTGCCAGCAAGACGATGGCCGCGTTGCGCGGTCAATTGGAAAAACTGGCGCAGCACGACACCTCGATCCTGATTCACGGCGAGCCCGGCACCGGCAAGGAATCGCTGGCGCGCTGGCTGCACGACCGCGGCCCGCGCCGCGGCGGGCCGTTCGTGGCGGTCGCGCCGGGCAGCATTCCGCGCGAGCATCTGGTCGCTGCGTTGTTCGGTGCGGAGAACGCCGACGGCATCCAGCACGGCCTGCTCGAACAGGCCAATGGCGGCACGCTGTTTCTGGATGAAGTCGCCGAACTCGACGACGAATTGCAGCAGCGATTGTTCAGCGTGTTGCAGCGGCGCGCGCTGGTGCGCAGCGGCGGTCGCGCCCAGGTCGCGCTCGATCTGCGTCTGATCGCCGCGAGCGCGCAGAATCTGGAAGCGCAGATCAAGGCCGGTCGCTTCCGTGAGGAACTCTATTACCTGCTCAACGTCGTGCCGCTGTCCGTGCCGCCGCTGCGCGAGCGCAGCGAGGATGTGCCGGAACTGCTGCGTCTGTACGCCGATTTTTTCGCCAACCGCGACAAGCTGGCGTACCGGCATTTTCCGGTGGCAGTGCAGAATCGTCTGCGCAATTACCCCTGGCCGGGCAATGTGCGCGAGCTGCGCAATCTGGTGCAGCGTCTGCTGGTGATGGGCAGCGCGGCAGAAGTCGATCCGGGCGAGGTCGAGGCCGCCTTCGGTTCTGCGGCGCCGGAACAATGCATCGATACGTCGAGCTCAATCACGTCAGGTATCGATTTCGACTTGCCCTTGCGCGAGGCGCGCGAACAATTCGAGCGCGCCTACCTGCTGCGCCAATTGCAGCAAGTCGGCGGCAGCGTCGGCAAGCTGGCCAAGGCGGTCGGCATGGAACGGACACATTTGTACCGCAAGCTGCGCGATCTGGGCGTGGACGTGAAAACCGCGTCGCGCGACGAGTGATTCGCACAACGACTGAACTTGATTCCCCAGCGCCGGTCACACAACGCGGTGTTGCGGCCGCGGCAACCGCGGTGATGCAACAAATTCCACAAATAAACAAAGGAGCAAACCCATGAGCGTGAACAATAAAGTTGCCATCGTCACCGGCGCTGCCAGCGGCATCGGCAAGCGCATTGCCGAGGTGTACGCGGCCAACGGCGCCACCGTCGCCATCGCCGACATGAACCTGGATGGCGCGAACGCTACCGCCAAGGAACTCGGTGGCAAGGCGATCGGGGTGAAGATGGACGTGACCAACGAACAGGAAGTCGAAGACGGCGTCGCACGCGTGGTCCGCGATCTCGGCCAGGTCGATATCCTGGTGTCCAACGCCGGCATCCAGATCGTCAATCCGATCGTGAGTTTTGCCTATGCCGACTGGAAAAAACTCATGAGCATCCACGTCGACGGCGCCTTTCTGACCACGCGCGCCTGCCTGAAAAACATGTATGCGCGCGGCAAGGGTGGCTCGATCATCTACATGGGTTCGGTGCATTCCAAGGAAGCGTCCAAACTCAAGGCGCCTTACGTCACTGCCAAGCACGGCCTGATCGGGCTGGCCAAGGTCGTGGCCAAGGAAGGTGCGGAACACGGCGTGCGCGCCAATGTCATCTGCCCCGGTTTCGTGCGCACGCCACTGGTCGAAAAACAGATTCCGGAGCAGGCCAAGGAACTCGGTATTTCCGAAGATGACGTGATCAAGAAAGTCATGCTCAAGGATACGGTCGATGGCGAATTCACCACCGTGGACGATGTCGCCGCCTGTGCGCTGTTCTTCGCCGGCTTCGAGTCAAACGCGCTGACCGGGCAATCCATCGTGGTCAGCCACGGCTGGTTCATGCAATGACGACAAGAACGCGGGCGGCCAATTCACGCGGCAAGACTGCCGCCCTGCGTACGCGCGCCGCAGACATTTCCACAAGTAAAAAAAGCAACAAAGCTGCGGCATCGCCTGCGCAATCCGCGCGCCGTTACGAAACCGTGGCCCTAGTGTTGCAGGGCGGCGGTGCGCTCGGTGCGTACCAATGCGGCGTCTACGAAGGTCTGCACGCCGCCAGCATCCGTCCAGACTGGTTTGCCGGCATCTCGATCGGTGCGATCAACGCGGCGATCTTGGCCGGCAACGCGCCCGAACATCGCGTCGAACGCCTGCGCGAATTCTGGAACCGGATTTCCACCCCAGCCGTGGTGCTGCCGCCACCCATGCAGGAATGGCAAAGCCAATGGCTGAGTGCGTTGCCGCCGACGTCGCCGTTGCGTGAATGGATCAATTCCTTGAGTGCGATGTCGGCACTCTGGCATGGCCAATCCGGATTCTTCGTGCCGCGTTTGCCGCCGCCGTATGCGCCGCTGGCGAGTGGCGCGGCCGCCACGAGTTTCTACAGCACCGCGCCGCTCAAGCGCACGCTCGAGGAATTCGTCGATTTCGGGCGCATCAATAATGGCGCGGAGCGTTTCACCGTCGGCGCAGTGAACGTGCGCAGCGGCAACTTTGTATACTTCGACAATCGCAAGACCAAAATTCGCGTCGAGCATGTGCTCGCATCCAGCGCGCTGCCGCCGGCGTTCGCGGCGGTTGAAATCGACGGCGAATACTATTGGGACGGCGGGGTCGTCTCGAACACGCCGCTGGAATATGTGATCGAAGCTGCGCCACGCCGCGATACCCTGGCGTTGCAAGTGGATTTGTGGAGCGCGCACGGCAAGGTGCCGGGCAATCTGGCCGATGTGTTCGAGCGGCAGAAAGACATTCAGTATTCCAGTCGCACCCGCAGCGGCACCGATCGCGTCGCCGAGCGTCAACGTCTGCGCCTGACGCTGGGCCAGCTCGCGGAACAAATGCCGGGCAAGCGGTTCCCGCCGAAACTCGCGCATCTGCTCGAGCCGTGGACGTGCAGCAAGCTGCTCAACATCGTGCATCTGATCTACCAGGCCAAATCCTACGAAGAGCAGTACAAGGATTACGCCTTCGGTGCGGCGACCATGCACGAACACTGGGCTGCCGGTCTGCATGACATGCAGCGCACGTTGACGCACGCGGATTTTTTCGTGCCGCCGGCCCGCGACGTTGGCGTGGCCACACACGATATTCATCGCTGAATCGCGCCGAATCGGCGATGACACACGACACCCTCGAACGCCTGCGCGCCATGTGCGACGGCCCGCACGACGGCGCGCTGTTGCGCGTGTCGCTCGCCAACGCGCAGCTCGCGCAAGGCGATCACGCCGCCGCCATCATCGAATTGCGACATGCGCTGGAATTCGATCCGG